>JBDUBN010000067.1:0-9798 GCA_040004085.1 Novosphingobium sp. | reverse complement strand
CCTTCTTGGCCTTGTCTTCAGCGCGTTCCTTGGCCTTCTTGCCCGGTACGCCGGCGTTCGGGTTCAGGGTTGCAGTCCGTTCCTTGATCCCGGCCTTGTCGAGCATCCGCGCGACACGGTCGGTCGGCTGGGCGCCAACGCCGAGCCAATAACGGATGCGGTCTTCGATCAGGCGGACGCGGTTTTCGTCTTCCTTGCCCAGCAGCGGGTTGTACGTGCCAACCTGCTCCAGATACTTGCCGTCGCGGGCTGCGCGGCTGTTGGCGACGACGACCTTGTAGTAAGGGCGCTTCTTGGAGCCGCCACGCGACAGTCGGAGGGATACAGACATGAAATTACCTTTCGTTCAAACTAATTAGACTTTTTTCTTCAGAAACTGTGAGAGATCGGGAGCGCCGCCGCCGCCGCCAAGGCCGGGCAAGCTGTTGCCGCCGCCCATGCCGCCACCAAGGCCCGGCATAGCGGCACCAAGCCCGCCCTTGCCAAACAGCGCGCCGAGGCCTTTCAGCCCGCCCATCTTCTTGATCTGCTTCATCGCGCGCTCCATTTCCTGGTGCATCTTGAGCAGCTTGTTAACGTCTTGAACCTGCACGCCAGAGCCGTTGGCAATACGGATCTTGCGCTTGGCGTTAAGCAAATCGGGGCGCGTGCGCTCCTTCGGCGTCATCGATCCGATGATCGCGTCCATGCGCAGCAGCACCCGGTCGTCCATGCCCGAGCTAGCCATCGCCGCTTTGGCTTTCTTCATGCCAGGGATCATGCCCGCCAGCGCGCCAAGGCCGCCCATGCTTTGCATCTGGCGGAGTTGCCCGCGCAGATCGTTCATATCGAACTGACCCTTGGCCATCCGCGCGGCCATGCGCTCGGCGTCTTCGGCGTCGATCGACGCCGCCGCCTTTTCGACGATGGAGACGATGTCGCCCATGCCGAGGATGCGGCCCGCAACGCGCACCGGCTGGAATGGCTCCAGCGCGTCGAGCTTTTCGCCCATGCCCGCAAACTTGATCGGCTTGCCGGTGACAGCCCGCATCGACAGCGCCGCCCCGCCGCGCGCATCGCCGTCCATCCGGGTGAGGATCACGCCGGTCAGGTCAATCTGCCCGGAAAAGCTCTGCGCGACGTTGACCGCGTCCTGACCGGTCAGCGAATCGACGACCAGCAGCACTTCTTTTGGACTAGAGATCGCGGCAACCGCCTGCATCTCGTCCATCAATTGCTGGTCAACGTGCAGACGGCCTGCCGTATCGAGCAGCAGCACGTCCACCGCCTGCAGCTTTGCCGACTGCAAGGCACGGGTGGCGATTTCGGTGGGTTGTTGGCCCGCGATGATCGGCAGCGTTGCCACGCCGATCTGCTCGCCCAGCACCTTGAGCTGTTCCTGCGCCGCCGGTCTATTGACGTCGAGCGAGGCGAGCAGCGCCTTTTTGCCGTATTTTTCCTTGAGCAGCTTGCCCAGTTTGGCGGTCGTGGTGGTCTTGCCCGAACCTTGCAGGCCGACCATCATGATCACCACCGGTGGCGCGGCGTTCAGGTCGAGCCCGACGACTTCCTCACCGCCAAGCATCTCGACCAGCGCGTCGTTGACGATCTTGACGACTTGCTGGCCCGGCGTGACCGAGCGCAGAACCGCGTGGCCGATTGCCTGTTCAGTGACCGAATCGATGAACCGGCGGACGACGGGCAGCGCCACATCGGCTTCCAGCAAGGCAATGCGCACTTCGCGCATGGCATCGCGGACGTCCTGTTCCTTAAGCGCGCCGCGCCCGCGCAGCTTGTCGAAGACGCCGCCAAGGCGATCTGACAGGCTGTCGAACATAGGGCACAAACTCCAAAACGCGAAAAAAGCCGGTGGGCGAAACCTCGCCGACCAGCTGCCGCTAGAAACTGTTTATCATTGAACGGTGGTGGAGCCTAGCGGGATCGAACCGCTGACCTCCTGCATGCCATGCAGGCGCTCTCCCAGCTGAGCTAAGGCCCCTTAACCATTCAATCTGACCTACCCTTGAAGGGTGAACCAGTTCCCCGCCAAGGCCGGGAGAGCGCCCATTAGTAGCGCCTCCCCACCTTGGCAAGAGGATTTAACAACAAGCATTAATGCTCGTCGTCATTGCCTTCCGTGGTGGCAACGCCAAGGTCGTCATCGCCGCCAAGATCGACGTCGTTGTCGGGGCTATCGCCGTCTTCGTCGATGTCGAGATCTTCTTCGGCCAGGTCGACATCGGCGACTTCGGTCGTTTTCTTGATCTCTTCAAACGGCATTGGCTGCTTGGATTTCAGCACCGGATCGGGCGTCCAGGCGTAACCGCATTCGATGCAGGTTGCCGGTTCGTCCTTGCCAAGATCATAAAAGCGCGTGCCGCACTTTGGGCAGCCGTGCTTGGCGCCCCATTCAGGCTTGACCATGAAACTTCCTCAATAGGCCCGCCGGGTGCCAGCGGGCTGAAAACTTGTGCTTGGCTGGTGATAGACCGCGCCCGGATCAATTAGATCAAGCGTGTCACCTCAACAGGGCGCGCGCCTTGCCATAGGAGCCTGCCGCTGTCAAAAGCCGCGCGCTGTTAACCCGTGCCTTCGTGAAAGCCAAGCTGTGAATCCTGCCGATAATTCTGCTCCCCGCCCCCGCCGCTTCATGCCGGGCCAGCCACTGCGCGGGCGGATTCGCGTGCCTGGCGACAAATCGATCAGCCACCGTTCGCTGATGCTGTCGGCGCTGGCGGTTGGCGAAAGCCGTGTCACCGGCTTGCTGGAGGGTGAGGACGTAATGTCCACTGCCGCTGCCATGCGGGCGATGGGCGCGCAGATTGTGCGGACCGGCGAAGGGGCGTGGACCATCCACGGCGTTGGCGTGGGTGGGCTTATGCAGCCTGCCACTGCGCTGGATATGGGCAACAGCGGCACTTCCACCCGCCTGCTGATGGGCCTGATCGCCAGCCATCCGATAACCGTCAATTTCATCGGTGACGCCAGCCTGTCAAAGCGTCCGATGGGCCGGGTTATCGATCCGCTGTCCTTGATGGGCGCGGATTTCACCAGTTCGCCAGGTGGCCGCCTGCCGCTGATGATGCGCGGCGCGGCGCCTGCGGTGCCGATTGAGTACCGCCTGCCGGTCGCCTCGGCCCAAGTGAAGAGTGCGATCCTGCTCGCCGCACTGAATACCCCCGGGATCACTACAGTGATCGAGCCAGTGCCGACTCGTGATCATTCCGAACGGATGCTGCAGGGGTTTGGCGCGGACCTCACGGTAGAGGTCGATTCGGAGGGCACCCGCACGATCCGTCTGCGCGGGGAGGCTGAACTGAAGCCGCAGAACATTGACGTTCCGGGCGACCCATCGTCGGCTGCTTTCTTCATTGTCGCGGCGCTGATTACGCCGGGGAGCGAGCTGCTGATCGAGAACGTCGGGCTAAACCCAACTCGCGCGGGCCTGATTACACTGTTGCGACAGATGGGCGGCAGTATCGAGGAAGTGAACCCGCGTCTGGTCGGCGGCGAGCCGGTGGCGGATCTGCTGGTCAAGCATTCAGCGCTGCGCGGAATTGACGTTGATCCGACCATTGCGCCGAGCATGATCGATGAATTTCCGGTACTTTTCGTCGCCGCAGCATTGGCTGAGGGGCGGACGGTAACCAGCGGGCTCGACGAGTTGCGGGTCAAGGAATCGGATCGCCTTTCAGTCATGGCCGCCGCTCTTACTGCCGCCGGGGCCAACGTCAGCGAGCAGGCAGACGGCCTCACCATCATCGGCACGGGCGGAGAGCCGCTTGAAGGCGGCGGACCGGTCATTACCCATCTCGACCACCGCATTGCTATGAGCATGGCAGTAGCAGGGCTGGCCAGTTACCACGGCGTCGAAGTGGACGACACCCGGCCGATTGCCACCAGCTTTCCGAAGTTTGAGGCACTGCTGCACAGCGTGACCGCATGATCATCGCCGTCGACGGACTCACCGCTTCGGGCAAGGGCACCATTGCCAAGGCACTTGCCGCGCATTTCGGGTTGCCGCATCTGGACACCGGGCTGCTTTACCGGGCTGTTGGGCATCAAGTTGCGCTGCATGGCGGTGATCCCGATAACGAGATTGACGCGCTGAACGCCTGCCAGTTCACCGATTCGCTTCTGAACGAACCGGAACTGCGCTCCGAAATCAGCGGCGGCCTCGCCAGCCGGGTTTCGGTCCATCCTGCGGTCCGTCAGGCGCTGTTTGACCGCCAACGCAGCTTTGCCACGCAAAGTGGCGGCGCGGTGCTGGACGGGCGGGATATCGGCACGGTGATCGCGCCTGAGGCCCAAGCCAAGCTTTATGTGATCGCCAGTATCGCCGCTCGGGCCAAGCGACGCTTTCTTGAAATGCAGGGCGGTGGCCGACCCGCTGACCTTTCCGCCATCGAGGCCGACCTTGCCGCCCGCGACGCGCGCGATACCCTGCGCGCCACTGCGCCGCTCAAGGCGGCTGACGATGCGATGGTGCTCGATACCTCGGACTTGGGCCGGAACGAGGCGATTGCGGCGGCGATTGCGCTGGTCAATTCGCGGATCGTATCTGACGTCACATACACCCCTGTCGCCGCGATGGCAGACCTGCCGTCCGGCGCGAAAAAGCTGGTCATGGTGGGCACAACCCCCGTGCTGCTCTGCCACGACGGCGATCAGATATATGCAATCAGCAATCACTGCAGCCATGCCCAGGAACCGCTCGATTGCGGGCGGATGCGCAACGGCTGGATTTCCTGCCCGGTGCACGGCGCGCGGTTTGATCTGGCCACGGGTGAGGCGCTGAACCCGCCGGCATCGGAGCCGATCCAGACTTACCCGGTGCGGATTGTCGGCGAGATGATCGAAGTTGCGATCTGAAGCCCGCTAGGGCGATATTCATGCGCCTTCACGGCGATCAGGAATTCTGCGAGATGTTCCTCGATGAGGTCGAGGTGCCAGTGGCTGACCGGGTGGGCGAAGAGCACCACGGCGCTGCTGAACTTGCAGCTGGGCGGCGATCTGGACCTGTGGCGTGAAGCTGCAGGGCGGGCTGCACAGGCCACTTACGCCGAGACCTGAAGGCCCTTCCCCGCCGGGGAAGGGCCTTCAACTAGTCGTTACTTAAGAAGAGACAGGACGTTCTGCTGGCTCTGGTTTGCCTGTGCGATCATCGCGGTCGAGGCTTGGCTCAGTATCTGCGCCTTCGCCATCGCGGTCGTTTCCGCCGAATAATCGGTATCCATGATCCGCGAGCGAGCGTCGGACAAGTTGGTAGCGTTCGACGTCAGGTTGTTCACCGCCGATGTCAGCTGCGATTCGCCCGCCCCGAATCCGGCATTGCTGTTCGAAACCTGTGTCAGCGCCAGATCGACATTGGCCATGGTCGTGACAGCCTTGGCCGTTGTCGTCACATCGAGCGCGGTCGCGCTGATCTTGGTACCATCAATCGCAGCACTGGTCAGGGTGATCGAATCCGTGCTGTTGGCACCGGCCTGAATGCTGAACGTCAGGTTGGTACCGGCAGTCGTGCTGAACAGCGCGTTGCCGTTGAATGTCGTATTGCCGAGTACGCTGGCGACCTGGGTCGTCAGCGAACTGACTTCCGACTGCATGTTGGTACGGTCGGCGGCCTGATATGTGCCCGACGCCGATTGCACCGCCAGTTCGCGCACGCGTTGCAACATATTGGTCACTTCGTTCAGCGCACCCTCGGCCGTCTGTGCCAGCGAGATGCCGTCGTTGGCGTTGCGCACGCCCTGGTGCATGCCCATGATCTGCGACGTCATCGAGGTGGAAATCGCCAGACCTGCCGCGTCGTCCTTGGCGGTGTTGATCCGAAGGCCGGTCGAAAGCCGCTGCATCGCGGTGCCGAGCATCTGCCCGGCGCTGTTCGAAGCATTGGCCGCGCGCATCGCGCTCATGTTGGTATTGATGAAAGCCATGAGTAATCCCCTACTCAGTTTTCGCGACGGACCATCATTGATCCGCCGGGTATGGTTGCTGATCACAAGAGCGGCAGTTGGGGAGTAAAGTTAAGTGGAGTGGTTAAGCGGCAGCTTACCACGCTGATCCTGTCGTGGCGCGCCTATCCTCGATCAGTCAGCTAAGGCGCTTCGAACATGAACAAAAGGTCATAGACCGGTTCAGAAATGCGACAGCGCGATCAGAGTAAATACGAGGCATAGTCGCTGCGGATGGCGTAGCGTACGATTCGGAGTGATGATCATGACCAATAGGTCTTTTCTGAAGTCGGGTACCAAGGCCGCATTGGCAGCAGGCATCGCGTTGATCGCGTTGCCCTCTATCGCAATGGCCGACCCGCAAGATGGTGAGCGCGGCAATCGCGGTCGCGGTGCGGAAATGCGCGGTGATGGTGAACATCGCGGCGGTGGCGAAGGCCGCGGCGGTTGGCAGCAACGTCAGCAACCAGCGGCGGCGGCGCACGCTCAGAACGCTGCACCGCAGGCTCAGGTGCAAGCCGCACCGCAGTCTCGTGTGCAGGAAACGCGCACGGCCCCGTGGGTTGCGCGCACCCAGCAGACGCAAGAGCGCGTCCGTGACGATCGGCGCGGCAACAACGACGGCTGGCGCGGCCGACAATCGGGCGGTGACGAGCGTTTACGCACTGAACAGCGCCGCTCCGAACAGACCCGCACCGAACAGCGGCGCACCGACGGTTGGCAGGGCGACCGGAATCGCGACGGCCAAAATCGCGACGGTCGCTGGCAAGACAACCGCCGTTCGGGTGGCTGGTCTGGCGGCGACAACAATCACCAGTGGAACCGCGATTGGCATCGGGACAACCGCTATAACTGGAACGACTGGCGGCGCAGCAACCGCAGCACGTTCCACCTCGGCAGCTATTACGCGCCGTATCGCGGGTGGAACTATCGCCGGATCGGCATCGGCATAAGGCTGGAGAGCCTGTTCTTTGGCCAGCGCTACTGGATCGATGATCCGTGGGACTACCGTTTGCCACAGGCTTATGGTCCGTATCGTTGGGTGCGCTATTATGACGACGCGCTGCTGGTCAATATCTACACCGGCGAAGTGGTCGATGTGGTTTACGACATCTTCTGGTAAGCCGTTACGTAATCAAATGGGCTCCCGCTGTGATCAGCGGGAGCCTTTTTTGCGTTTCTGCTTGCCCTGATCGTTTGGCACGATAGGCACATCGGTTCATCGCAACCACGCCGCAGGCCATGACCACACCCACTCCGCCCGACCCGTCCGCCCCAAATCCTGACAAGCTCGCGCTGGTCAAGGCGGGCAAGCAGGTGCGCGCACGGCTGGCGGCTGATCCCGGCGCTTACCGCTTCCCGGTCGACAAGGCCGAGATTTATGCCGTTGGCGATTTCCTCAGCCCGGATGAGTGCGCGGGCATGATGGCGCTGATCGACAAGGTGGCCAAGCCCAGTTCCGCCTTCGACGTCGATTACGGCGCGCGGCATCGCACCAGCTATTCCGGCGACGTTGATCGCGGCGAACTGCTGGTCCGAATGGTTGAGCGGCGGATCGACGATTTGCTGGGAATCGACCCTGACTTTGGCGAAGCGGTGCAAGGCCAGCGCTATCTGAAAGGCCAGGAATTCAAGCCGCACTGCGACTGGTTCTGGACCAAGGCGGACTACTGGAAAAAGGTCGCCAAACAAGGCGGGCAGCGCAGTTGGACCGCCATGGCTTACCTGAGCGCGGTGGAAGAAGGCGGCGAGACGATGTTCACCCGGCTGGGTATTTCGGTGCCACCACAGCCGGGTGCGCTGCTCGTATGGAACAATTCAAACGCCGATGGCTCGCCCAATTGGGACACCATGCACGCCGGAATGCCGGTGCTGCGCGGAGTAAAGTACGTGATCACCAAATGGTATCGGACGCGCGCATGGAGTTGAAACTGGCGCTGGCGGCGACGATCCTGCTGGGGATTACTGCCCCGGTAACAGCGACGGAACGACGCACTAGCAACGTTCTTGGCACGGTACCCTCAGCCGAGCGTACCGGCAGCGAAAAACCGAGCGGCGACGCGCAGCGTTTGCGCGTGCTGTTCGATCAGGACGCCAAACGAGAACAGCAGCTCGATCCGCTGGAAGCGATCTATCGCGGCGAGCGGGTGCAAGGTCAGGGCTTTGCCCAGTTGTTCACCGACGCGCTGGACCGCCGCACGCTGGCATCCGCACAAACCGGACTCGCTGCACTGGAGCGGATCAACAGGGCGAAACTGTCCCCCTCGGAACAGATATCCTATGACGTCTTCGCCTACCAGAAGCGCAACCAACGCGCGTTCATGCAGCCCGATGTCCGCGCGCTGGTAGCGGTTCGCCCGCTGACGCATTTTGGCGGATTACAGGTGGAGTTCCCCTCGCTCATGGCGAAGGGCGGTGCGCTGCCTTATGCCACCGTGGCCGATTACCGTAGCGCGCTGGAACTCGACCGCGCGTTCGCATCCGTGCTCGATCAGGCGGTGCTGCGGTTTCGCGAAGGCATGGCCAGCGGCGTGGTCGATTCGCGGCTGACGATCACCAACATGATCGGCCAGATCGACGCGCTGCTGGCGCAAAAAATCGAGAATTCGCCGTTTACTTCGCCGGTCCACGAGTTCCCGGAAGCCGTGTCTGCCGCCGTGCGCCCGCAGTTGATCGCGGCATTTAATGCGACCACGAACGACGATCTTTACCCCGCCTATCGCCGCCTTCGCGCGTTCCTCCACGATGAATACCTGCCCCGCGCCCGCGTCGAAGTGGGCCTGTCTGCCATGCGCGGCGGCGCGGGTTTGTACCGTCGGCTGATCATTCAGCACACCACGCTGAACCTTGATCCGGCAGAGGTCCACAAACTGGGCCTGTCCGAGGTGGCTCGCATTCAGCGCGAGATGGACGGCGTTCGGCAGGAACTCGGCTTTACAGGCACGCTGCGCCAGTTCTTCGATTCCATGCGCAGCGACCCGCGCTATCACCCCAAGACGCGCGAGGAGCTGGATCAGGGCTTTGCCGCAATCGCCAGCGCGGTTGATGCGCAAGTGCCGAAATACTTCGCCCGTGTGCCGAAAACCAGGCTGCTGATCCAGCCCTACCCGGCGTTCCGCGAAAAATACGAGGCGGGCGGCAGCTATAACCAAGGCTCAGCCGATGGCACCCGACCCGGCGTGTTTTTCTATAACACTTATGATCTGCCCAGCCGTTTCCTGACCGGCATGACCACGCTGTACCTGCACGAAGGCATCCCCGGCCATCACTTCCAGATCAGCCTTGCGCAGGAGGATACCAGCCTGCCGGAATTCCAGCGCTTTGGCGGCAATACCGCCTTTGTCGAAGGCTGGGCGCTCTATGCCGAAACACTCGGCTATCCCATGGGATTGTATAAGGACCCGCTGCAGCACTGGGGCACACTGGACGACGAAATGCTGCGCGCGATGCGGCTGGTAGTCGATACCGGCCTGCATGCTGGGGGCTGGAGCCGCGAGCAGGCGATCGACTATATGCTCGCCAATTCCGGCATGGGCCGCACCGACGCTACCGCCGAAGTGGAACGCTATATCGCCTGGCCGGGGCAAGCCTTGGCCTACAAACTGGGCGCGCTGACCATCCAGCGGTTGCGGGCGAAGGCGGAAACGGCGCTGGGGGCGAAGTTCGACATTCGTGCATTCCATGAGCAAGTACTGGGATCAGGCGCGCTGCCCTTGCCGATACTTGAGGCAAAGATCGATCGGTGGATCGCCGGAGTTCGTGCCCATAATTCGTGAACAAAAAAGGGCGGCCATGTGACTGGCCGCCCTTTTCCGATCTCAGCGCGTCAGAACTTGGACGTCACACCAACGTACAGCATGCGGCC
>JBDUBN010000389.1:0-2955 GCA_040004085.1 Novosphingobium sp. | reverse complement strand
CTTACAGCGACGACGTGACCGACCTGATCGTCTCACGCTGCAACGAAGTCGCCAGCGGCGGGCGTCTGATCGATGCGATCCTGACCAACACGATGCTGCCCGAACTGTCGATCGAACTGTTGGGCCGCCAGATGAATGGCGAGGAAGTCAAGGAAATCGCGGTTGCGGTCGAAGGCGACGGGTTTGGGTATCAGTTTGGGTGAGGGTTGCCGTGCCGACACATGCTGTGCGAAGATAACAGGCCGGTACAGGAAAAATCGCCATGACTTACAAATATTACAATCTTGAAGATGGTAATTTTGTGATCGATTGGGATTTTTGCTGCCGGATAATCAGGTCGTACTTTAACTCAGAACACATTAAAAACAGCGCGGCGGAGACGCCGGAATCTCGCAGTTTTTCGTTCGATCCGCGCAATTGGGGACTGCCCGATCTGGTGAACCTGACCGTGGATTGGGAAAAGGTTAGGAACGGCGCCACCGAGGACACCATGTCGTCGGCGTTCAAGCTGGGCGCATTTGCGATGTTCCAGAAGAATGGCGTCGACAGCCTCGTCCGCGAATTGCAGCGGATGCAACTCGCCACGCGCCGCAACGTCCAGGAATTTCAAGACAAGCAGAAAGCGGTAAGCGACAAGAACTATGCCTCAATGAACCTAGCAATACGCAAGGCGGAAACCGGCCTGTGGTATGCACGCAAGACCAGGGACATTTCGGGCGGCATCCTGATCGGTATCGCAACCGTTGCAACGGGTGGCGCCACCTTGGCCGGCATGGCAGTGTCGCAGGGAGCGGTCACCACGCTGGGGATAGCGGCAGGGACGATGCTGAAGACGACAGCCAAGTACCAGGACACCGAGCACAACGCGGCAGGTGTGGCAACAGTGGAGGCGGTGCAGACGTTGGCAACCAGCATCATTCCGATGGGCAACGGCGCCAAGATCGCAGTCAGTTTCGTCGGGGAAACTGGCAAGGCCCTGATCGAGGGACAATCGGTGGCAAGGTCTCTCGGCATGGGCGCCGCAGGAATGGCAACCACCGCGCTGGGCAACAAGGGCAAGGACGTGCTCAACAAGGTGATGGACAAAGTTGCCGTCAGCGTCGCGGTAAAGGTGTCGCAGGACCTAGCCAAGAAGGACCTGCAAAGCAGAATAAAGGATATCGGCAGGTCCGTGAATACCGGCGCTTCGCAAGCGGCAGGAAATAGTTCTCCGTTCCTCGATTCGCTGACCTTTGAGGACCAGTTCCTGCTCAAATTAGCCATCATCGACGAAGCAAAAGGCGTTGGACGGAGCTGGTGGTAATCCAGCGGTTTCGATTCGGCGTTTCTCTCATTCTCTAACCATTCCAGTTCATGAAATGCTGTATCAATGACCACTCCGTATGACCGCGTTGCCTATCCCACCGCTGTGTTTTCGCAAACGCATCCTGAGCGTCTGGCGGTGCTGGCGATGCTGGCCGGGCTTGATCCGGTAGACCCTGCGCGCGCCCGCATCCTGGAGATTGGCGGCGGCGATTGCATGAACCTGATGTCGATCGCCGCGTCATGGCCAGACTGCCAGGCGCATGGCTTCGATCTTTCCGAGGCGGCGATTGCGCGGGGCAGCGACATTGCCGCACGCGCTGGTCTTGGCAACGTGTCGCTGGCGGTGGAGGACATCTGCGCGGCGCAGAGCCGCTATCCGGCGCGCTCGTTCGACTATGTTATCGCACACGGGGTCTATGCATGGGTGCCCGACCATGTGCGGCGCGCGACCATGGAACTGATCGGCCACGCGCTGTCGGACCGGGGCGTCGCCTTTGTCAGTTATAACTGCATGCCGGGCGGCCATATCCGCCACATCATGCGCGAGATGCTGCTGAACGTGATTGGCGACATCGAGGACCCGGACGAGAAAATCGCCGCGACACGGGATTTTCTAGAGGATTACGCCAAGCCGCGCGATGGTGATCCCCTGCTTACCCGCACCTTGCGCGAACAGGCCGAAGCCATGTTGGAACGGCCCGACGCGGTGTTGTTCCACGATGAACTCGGTGATTGTTTCAATCCGCAAAGCCTGGCTGTCGTGGTGGCGGCGGGCGAAGGCGTTGGCCTTAAATTCCTGACCGATGCCGGGCGAAACCGGCATCTCGACGGGTTTATCGAGGGCGAAGAACCGGGGTCCGCCGATCCCGATGCCCAAGTGCTGCGCGCCGCGATCCGCGCCGACTATGTGGCAATGCGCTATTTCCGGCAGACGGCCTTCGTCCGGGGCGAGCAGCAGCCAGACCGCCGGATTGATGCCAACCGGATCGCGACGCTCTATCTGACGACAAAGTTGCAGCGTCAGGAAGACGGCTCGTTCATGATGGGCAAGGACTCGCTAGAGATCCCCGACGAGGAACTGGCGCTGGCTCTGGAACGCGCGGCGGCGGCGGGGTTGCAGCGCGTTCGCGTCGCGGACATCGCCACCACACCGCTGCAACTGCGGGTAATCCTGCAACTTTACGCCGAATGGTACGTCAACCTGCACCCCGCACCGACGCCGTTTCCTGACCGCCCCGGTGAGTACCCCCAGACCAGCCCGCTCATCCGGGCAATGCTGGAAGGCGGCGAGCGGATGATCTGCACGCTCGACCACGGCCTGCTGAAAATCGACCAGCCCGAACTGCGCGCGCTGTTAATGGCGGCGGACGGAACCCGCAGCATGGCCGAAGTCGCCGATGCAGGCCACGGCATCCCGCCAGAGGAAGTGCGCGACGCACTCACCGCCGCCGCCGCCCGCGCGCTGATGCGGGCCTGAAAAGCGCAAATGTCCCCCGAACTCGCCTTGATCCACGCCCTGCGCGCCATCGCCACTGATCCTGCCGCGCGCAATCTGGATGACGACGCCGCCGTGCTGGAACTGGGCGGTGAGGCGCTGGTCCTGACTCACGACATGCTGGTGGAGGGAGTGCATTTCCTGCCCGGCCAAGA
>JBDUBN010000388.1:0-2957 GCA_040004085.1 Novosphingobium sp. | reverse complement strand
ACCGTCTTGCCGTGGTGGTCGGTCAGGCGGCCATTATCCATCACCTGCAACAGGATGTTGAACAGATCGGGGTGCGCCTTTTCGATCTCGTCGAGCAGCAACACGCAATGCGGTTGCTGGTCGATCGCGTCGGTCAACAGTCCGCCCTGATCAAAGCCGACATAGCCCGGAGGCGCGCCAATAAGCCGGCTGACCGAATGGCGCTCCATGTATTCCGACATGTCGAAACGCTGGATCGGAATGCCCATGATACTGGCCAACTGCTTGGCGACTTCGGTTTTGCCGACGCCGGTCGGCCCGGAAAACAGGAAGCTGCCAATCGGCTTGTCTGGATCGCGCAGACCTGCGCGGCTCAGCTTCATGGCGGTGGACAGCAGCGTGATCGCGTTGTCCTGACCGAACACCACGCGCTTCAGATCGCGGTCGAGATGTTCGAGCACCTTCTTGTCGTCGCTCGACACCGATTTGGCCGGGATGCGCGCCATTGTGGCGATGACCTGCTCAATCTCGCGCGGGGTGATGGTCTTTTTGCGCTTGGAGGGCGGCAACAGCATCTGCATCGCGCCGACCTCGTCGATGACGTCAATCGCCTTGTCCGGCAGCTTGCGATCATTGATGTAACGCGCCGACAGTTCCACCGCGGTCTTGATCGCATCGGGGGTGTATTTCACCTTGTGATGCTCTTCAAACACGGTCCGCAGGCCCCGCAGAATCTTGATCGTGTCCTCGATCGAAGGCTCGTTGACATCGATCTTCTGGAACCGGCGCAGCAAGGCGCGGTCCTTTTCGAAGTGGTTGCGGAATTCCTTGTACGTCGTCGATCCAATGCAGCGGATCGCGCCGGATGACAACGCCGGTTTCAGCAGGTTCGACGCATCCATCGCCCCGCCGCTGGTTGCGCCAGCGCCGATCACGGTGTGGATTTCATCGATGAACAGCACCGCGTCGGGCATCTTTTCCAGTTCGCTGACAACCTGCTTCAGGCGTTCCTCAAAGTCGCCGCGATAGCGCGTGCCGGCGAGCAAGCTGCCCATGTCGAGCGAATAGATCACCGCGTTGGTCAGCACTTCGGGAACATCGCCTTCAACGATCTTGCGCGCCAAGCCTTCGGCAATCGCCGTCTTGCCGACGCCGGGATCGCCCACGTAGAGCGGGTTGTTCTTTGACCGGCGGCACAGGATCTGGATCGTCCGGTCAACTTCCGGCCCGCGCCCGATCAGCGGATCTATCTTGCCGGTCAGTGCCTTTTCATTGAGGTTGACGCAGAACTGGTCGAGCGCGGATTCCTTTTTCTGCGCCTTGGGATCGGACTTTTCCTCGGCATGGGGAACTTCGCTTTCCACGCCCTTTGGCGAGCGCTCTTCCATGCGGCGGCCGCCCTTGCCGATGCCGTGGCTGATAAAACTGACCGCATCAAGCCGACTCATGTCCTGCTGCTGCAGGAAATAGACGGCGTACGAATCGCGTTCGGAAAACAGCGCGACGAGCACATTGGCACCGGTGACGGTGTCCTTGCCCGATGACTGCACGTGCAGGATGGCGCGCTGGATTACCCGTTGGAACCCGGCGGTGGGGGCCGGATCGCCCTTGTCGCTGGTCTTGAGGGATTGGTATTCCTGATCGAGATACTGCTTCACCACCTCGGTCAGTTCGCCCAGATCGACGCCGCAAGCCGTCATCACCTGACTGGCATCTGGATCGCTGATCAACGCCAGCAGCAGATGCTCAAGTGTCGCGTATTCGTGGCTCCGCTCGGCGGCATTGCCAAGCGCGGCATGGAGCGTCTTTTCAAGACTCTGGGCAAAACTGGGCATTTGCGGGGCTTTCGGTGGGGTAGCAGGCGGGGGGAATGCGGGCTGGAGTGGGGGTGGGAGCGAAGAGGATACCGGATTTGGAATAGCCCGGTGATGAACTTAAAGTGTGGTCGCCGCTCCGAAACGTCAATGGGCCATCGCTGTTGTGGCCATCAATCGTCGGGCGGCGCGTCATGTCGATCGCGGCTTGAAAAACGCGTCGGCGGCCAGTCGGTGCGCCTCAGCCTTGTCGCGGTGAGCGGTGACCCGGACGATCTCAGCCTCAAGCTGCGCAATCCGCGCGGACAGTTCATCGCGCGAGTAGCTGTCCAGGACTTCGCTGGAAAGCAGGCTTGCAGCATCGCTGCGCCGAACGGGACGGTCATCTTCATCCACGAGCAGCAGCATTGGATGCGTTGCGCTTGCTGTCAACTGCCCGCATACAATGCGTGAAATCAAGTGACCGTCCAAGTGACCGGAATGCCACAGGAAACGCCATGACAGCTGGATTGCCCGAAACGATGATCGCGGTGGGTTTTGCCGCTCCGGGCGGGCCGGAGGTATTGCGTCCCGAAACGCTCCCGGTTCCGCAGCCGGGGCCGGGCGAAGTGCTGATCAAGGTGGCGTTCGCCGGGGTTAACCGCCCCGACGTGATGCAGCGTATTGGCGCTTATCCGCCGCCGCCGGGCGCCTCACCGATCCCGGGGCTCGAGGTTTCTGGCGTGGTCGTGGCGCTGGGCGAGGGTGTTTCCACCGATCTGGCGGGGCGCAAGGTCTGCGCGCTGGTCAGCGGCGGCGGCTATGCGGAATATTGTCTGGCGGTGGCGGCGCACTGCCTGCCGGTGCCGCCGGGACTGCCGATGGATCAAGCGGCGGCATTGCCCGAAACGCTGTTCACCGTGTGGCACAACGTCTTTGAACGCGCCTGGGCGACGGAGGGCGAGACGCTGCTGGTCCATGGCGGCACCAGCGGCATTGGCTCGATGACAATCATGCTGGGCAAGCTGTTCGGGTTGAGTGTGATCGTCACCTGCGGCGGCACGGACAAATGCGCGGCGGCGCTGCGGATCGGCGCGGACCACGCGATTGATTACAAGACGCAGGATTTCGTCGCCGAAGTGCAGGCCATCACCGGCGGCAAGGGTGTGCAACTGGTGCTCGATA
>JBDUBN010000387.1:0-2973 GCA_040004085.1 Novosphingobium sp. | reverse complement strand
TGCCCGAGGATATCGCCGAAGCCGCCTATTGGCTTGCAGCGGAACAGTCGGCCAAATCGACTGGCAACATGATCAATGTCGACGCTGGCAATGCGCAGGCTTTCGTGCGTTAATAATCACAAGCACGCAATTAAGCGGGCTGGAGAGGAAATTACCATGACGTTGGCCAAGCATGCCCTTTCTGCGATGATTGCGCTGGGAATATCGACCGCGGCTGTGGCGCAACCCGCGCTGACCAGCCCGGACTCTGCTCCGGTTGGAGCGCCGGTCATTCCAGTCTTTGGCAAGGCGAATCCCGGCAGTCCGGCGGACGAAATCGTCACGCGGTTCATGGTCCGCGAAACGGTGATCCGCAACGTGACCTATCCCACTTTGACCATGGTTGCGCCCGCTCCCGGCACCGCCAACGGCACCGCAGTGATCGTGGCCCCCGGCGGCGGCTTTGCCATGCTGTCGATGCAGAATGAGGGCTGGCGCGTGGCTCAGGCCTTGGCTGACCGGGGCGTCACCGCCTTCGTCCTTAAGTATCGCCTCAACAAGACTGACCGCGACGACAAAGTGTGGATGGGGGAGATGTCCAAGATGTTTGCCGCCATTGGCCAAGGAGGCAAGCCGCCCGAAATCAAGGATCCCGAGGCCACCAAGGACGCGCTCGGCGCGCTCAAGCTGGTGCGTGACCGGGCCGGTGAATTCGGCGTCGATCCCGACCGCGTCGGCATGATCGGCTTTTCCGCCGGAGCCATGACCACATTGAACTCTATTCTGGAGGCAGGAACCGCTGCCAATCCCGGCACCCGCGCGCCGGATTTCGTCGGCTATATCTATGGCCCGATGCAAAGTGTCGTGGTTCCGGCAACCGCACCGCCAATGTTCGCCGCGCTGGCGATGGACGATCCGCTGTTTGGCGGCGGCGAGTTCTCGATTGTCTCGGCGTGGAACAAGGCAAAGCGCCCGGTTGAACTGCACGCCTATCAGACTGGCAGCCACGGCTTTGGCACGGGCGCGCCCGGTACAACCACCACCCTGATGATGCCTGAATTCCTTGCATGGATGGACATGCAAGGCTTGTTGACGGCGAACCCGCAATTGAAAGTGAAAACCAAGTGACCTTGCCCCCTTTCAGACGAACTGATCGCCGAAGCCAACGCCCGCGACATTGCCGCGCTGGATGAAATTGGCCGTCAACCTGCCGGATCGAGTAGGCCAAGCACTGACACCAGTGCCAAAACACCCAGCGCGACCGCCGTTTCGGTTACCAGCGACCGCCGCAGGTTAGCCCGAGCGCCGGGACTTTCCCCTGCCAGCGCCGGAGTCAGCCGCCAGCGATTCAATGCGGCGAGGGCTAACATTCCGGCGAACAGCAGCAGCTTGGCCGCCAGCACCTTTGCCCACAGGCTGCCATAAAACCCATGCGGCAGAGGCCAGCCGAGGATGGCCAGCGAATTCAGCACGCCGGTAATTACCAGCGCTGCCACGATAAGCGTTCCGGTCCGCGCAAAGCCGGCTAGCCGCGCCTCGAACGTGCGAAGTCCGGTCCGAGTGAAAGCACCGGCAACCAGCATGACCAGCGCCGCCAGCCATGTAGCGGCGGCGAGCAGGTGGATCTCGTCGGCAAGGCGGTGGAGCACACCCACGGTGCCCTCGCTGGCTCCGGCGTGCCCGGCATAGGCGCAAGTTGATAGCGCCGCCGCGGCGCTCAGCGCAGCCAGTGGCAGCCGCCAGCGGCCAAGTGGTGCCAGTATGGTCACGACCAAACCAAACAACGCCGCGAGCCGAATTTTCATCACCAGCCCCAGCGGCGTGGCGTCCAGAACGGCTGTTACTGTGTCACGATCTAGTCCGGCAATCGGTTGCGCAGTCATCGCGGCAATGCTCGCCAGCGTCCACCACGCCGACGCCGCCGCGCCAATCACCGCCAGCGAGGCCAGCGTGGCACGGACGCAGCGGGACATTTCCGCGCCGCGCCCGGTGCTCAGCAAATACAGCGGCAGTCCCGCCGCCAGCAGCAGCGCCAGATAAACCAGCGCCCGCGCGGCGGTAAGGCTGATGTCGAGGCCGGTTTCCCCCATCAGCGGATCACTTGACGGTGAAGCTGTAGCTATTCTCGATCCGGTGTTGATCGGCGGCCACGGCATGCCAGGTCAGCAGATAGATCCCGGCGGGCAGCGCGCGGGGGAAGGTCACGGTCATGGTCTTGTCGGCGATCTGGGTCGCGAAGCCCTTGATCGGCATCGGCTGGTGACCGGCCATGCCCGGCATCGACGTCATCGTCAGTTCGATGCCCGAAAGCGGTGCAACCAGCTTTTCCGAGAAGGTCAGTGTCAGCTTGGTCGGTTTGCTGACAGTGGAATTGGCCAGCGGCGTCGCCGCAGTCAGGCGCGGATGGGCCAGCGCGGCGCCGGGAAGGGCGATCACTGCGGCGAGCGGGGCGAGGGCAAGCATGGCAAATCGGCGCATAAGAAAAACTCCGGTGTCTGGTGGGTATTCATGCCGGTTGCCCGGCGACGTGTACACCAATACGTGCCGGGTCCGCCAATCCCTCACCAGCTCTTGCGATTTATTCGCATGCGGCAAATTTCCCTTGCCACGAGCTGTCCACCAGATGAGGGATAACGTCTGCCCCTGCGTATCGCTCTGTAATACATGCGCGAGACAAAAAACGCGAAAGGCCGATGATGAGCGAGCTTGATGATCTGTTGATGACATTGCGTAGCCAGCCTGCACCCGCTGGACTCGAGGCGCTCGACGGTCCGGTGATGGCCGGTCTGGCGCGCGCACGGGTTGCTGCGGCAGAGGCAGGAGTTTCGCGCCGGGGCATAGTTCTGGCCGGGCTGGTAGCTGTAGCGGTCGGGACAGTAGCAACGCTGACCCCCTCCGCCCCTGCCTATGCCGAACCGCTGTTGGGTGTGCCTGCCTCCGCGCCGTCGCACTTGCTGGCTGACTGATGCGCAACTTCTCGCGCTATTCGCTGGT
>JBDUBN010000002.1:0-31568 GCA_040004085.1 Novosphingobium sp. | reverse complement strand
GGATGCGGCTGACGGCGTTCGATGCCTTGGCGAGCCAGTGCGCGGACGCGGCGGCCCGGGATGAGCTGTGGGCCGGAGCTGAGTTGGCGGGTAGCCTGATGGTGGCCATGACCGCGAAGCAGCGGCGGGCGGGGCTGGCTGCCTGAACCGATAGGCTCGGCAAGAAGGGTTTCTCGCAGAGACACGGAGAAGACGGAGAGCCGCAGCGATGCTGTCTCTTGGTGCAACCTTGGTGCGATATCCGCGGCATCGTGGAGAGCGCTTCGCGCGGGGAAAACCCTCCGCGGCCTCTGCTACCTCCGCGTCTCTGCGAGAAACCCTTCTCTTCTGAGCGGAAGCAGACCTAACCCCTCCCGCCCGCCAGCGCATCGATCGCCGCCTGCAGGATCACCGCCGCAGCTGCCGAATCGATGCGGGCGGCGCGTTTGGCGCGGCTCATGTCTTGCGCGATGAGCCCTCGTTCGGCGCTCATGGTTGACCAGCGTTCGTCCCATAGCAGGATCGGCAAATCGAGCACGCCAAGGTTGCGGGCATAGGCGCGGCTGGATTGGCTGCGCGGGCCTTCGCTGCCGTCCATGTTGATTGGCAGCCCGATGACGATGCCGCCAACGCCGCGTTCGGCGATCATGGCGGCAAGCTGAGCCTTGTCGGCCATGAACTTGCTGCGCGCGATGGTTTTGCCCGGACTCGCAAAGCGCCAGCCCGCGTCGCAAAATGCGGTGCCGATGGTCTGAGTGCCAAGGTCCAGCCCCAGCAGCGCGCCGCCGCCGGGCATGGCTTCGCGGAAATCGAGCACGCTGGTGGTGATCATTGGGCGCTTTGCCATCCGGCGTCCCGGGCCAGCGCATCCTGCCGCACAGTGCTCCAGAACAACGGGATATCGTAAACGTGGAAGTTGTTGCCCGGTAGCACGTATGGCCCCATTTCAGGTGGCGGGCCGATCAGCAGGAACCCGCTGGCATCGCAGCGTGCGGGGATCATCCCGGCTACCAGCTTGCCGCTGACAGCGTTCGCGTCTGGCACGAAAGTTCCCGGATTGGCGCTGGCGGGCGCGCTGCCGCCAATTCCCCCGGTCAGCGGGTTTGAGCACAGGAACGGGCTGGAACCGGGTGCCTTGCCATCGAGCGCCGTGAACCGCGCATAGCCTGCCAGCGTCTCATGCGTGTCCGCTGGTTCCGCATAGCTGAGCCAACTGATCACGCAGCCCGACTGGGCGGGCTCAGTGCAGGCGGGCAGGCCGAGCCGGGGCAGGTCATGCTCGAGCGAGACCGGCCAGCCGACCAGATAGGCCGCCACCACGCGGCGGACGATCGGCTTGCCTGCGACTTGCTCCATCAGCAGCCGCTTGAGCAGGAACGCGCCCTGACTATGCCCGGCGAGGATGATCGGTTTGCCGGGATTGGCAATGAGAAAGGCGGCGAAGGCCTGTGCGACATCGCGATATGCCAGATCCAGCGCCGCGCGGGCTTCCGGCTTGTCGGTCAGGAATGCGCCGAACGTCGCCTGCCGATAACGCGGCGCCCATATTTCGGGGAAGGCGTTGAAGGCGCTGGCCATGCCGCGCAGCATGGTGCGAGCGTTGGCTTGCGATCCGGCGTCGTCCAGCGGCGCGTTCCAGTGGCTGCGCTCGAAATAGCTTGTCGGATGGATGAAAAACACCACCGCTGCGCCATGCGCGGTGTCTTGCGCCAGACCTTCCGGGCGGAAACGGGCAGGATCTTCGGCGATGCCGGGGCGCGAATACCACAGCTTGGGATTGTCATAGGCGTTGGCAGCCAGCGGCGCTTGCGGTTCGAATCCATGTCCCGGCACCAGAGCCACGCGCGCCAGATCGGTGCCGTAAAACGTCAGCGTGACGCGGCCGATGAAGAACACCACGATCAGCGCCGCGAAAATGTAGAGGAACTTGCGTGCCATCAAAATTTACTCGGCTTCCACCGCAGCCTCGATCGCCGCCGCTTCGTTGCGGGCGGAGTGACGTTCAAGCCAGATCTTGATCATCGCCACCAGCGGATCGGCCAGCGCCAGCCCGAGGATACCGAACAGCGCCCCCATGATCAGCTGTGCCCCCAGAACCAGAGCTGGCGGCAAATCCACCGCCTTGCGCGCGACCATCGGCGCTATCAGGTTTCCGTCTACCGTATGCAGCACCAGATAGACGACGATGCAAAATATTCCCATGTTGGTGCCGCCGGAAAAACCGACCATCACCATGATCGCCCCCGAAACCGGCGCGCCGATGTTGGGCAGGAAGGCCAGCAGCCCGGTCAACAGGCCGATCAACGCCGCCATCGGCACGCCGTAAAGTGCCAATGCCGCGCCGGTCACCACGCCTTCCAGCACCATGGTCAGCAGCCGCCCTGCCATCAGCCGCCGCAGCGACCGGCCCATCAGCGCCGCCGTGCCGTGGAAGTGCGCGCGTTCCTCCATCGGCAACATCCACGCCACGCCGCGCTGATAGAGCCGCGGTTCGGCGGCGATATAGACGCCCAGCACCACGATCAGAAACAGCGTCGCCGCGCCGCCGATCAGCCCGCCGACCGCGCTGGTCAGATGGCCGACACCGCCCATTTCCTGCTGGATGAAGCTTTCCACAGCCGTTGCATCCACCCGCACGCCGTGCGCTTTCAGCCAAACGAGACCGCGCATGGCCTGCTTGCCGACGGTGGCTGGCAGTTCGGCGGCCTGATCGGCAAGCTGGCTGCCGGTGAACATCACCGCCCACACCAGAAAAGAGGCGACCAAAAACATCACCGTGCCTACCCGCAACGCACGGCTGATCGGTGCCACCCGTTCCAGCAGCCGCGCACCGCCGTCGATCATCGCGGCGAACACCAGGCCAGCAAAGATCACCAGCAGCGGCTGCGCCAGATAGACCACCAGAACGACCATCGTTGCCATGCCGATCCACACCGCCGCGCGCTTGGTTTCGGCGCGCAGTTCGGGATCGTGAATGTCGGTAGGGCCAGCGCGGCGGGCTTTTGTCGGGTATTCTTTCGGCGCTTCGCTCACGGCTGCCTCGCAGTTGAAGCTATGGGAGGCCGCAGGCTGCTCCATGCGCGGCCAGAGCGCAAGGCCGAGAGCCACGTCAGCGGATTCCAGCTTTCCTTGCCGTTGAGCGAAAATGTGATGAACTCGGCCCGGCCGCCGATATCGGTCAGCGGCACCGGCCCGCCAAGCCCGTTCTCCCAGAACGGCGCGCGGCTGTCTGCTGAATGGTCGCGGTTGTCGCCCATCAGGAAGACGTGGCCGGGTGGCACGGTGATCTCGTCAAAATGATCGAGCGTCTGGTCGACGTGATCGATGATCCGGTACGTCGCGCCGTTGGGCAGGGTTTCGCGCAAGGTTGGCATCTCGTACACTTCTTCACCCGAAGCCAAACGCACGCGATACGGCGAGAATGCGTCATAGCATGGCTCACCATCGCAGCGCAGTTCGGGGTCAGCGGGGATCCGCACGGCAGGCTCGACCGCCTGCGGCACCGGCTTGCCGTTCAGGACGATCTGGCCGTTGACCACGGCGATCTTGTCGCCCGGCAAAGCCACGACACGCTTGATCAGGTCTTCGGTGCGATTGCGCGGTACGACAATAACGATATCGCCATATTCGGGCACTTTGCCGAACACGCGCCAAGTGCCGCGCGGGGCGAGGTGGAATGAGGCCGAGGACCAATTCCAGCCGTAGGGGTATTTGCTCACCACCAGCCGATCGCCAACGAGCAGATTGGGCATCATCGAGATCGAGGGGATGTAGAACGGCTTGGCGATAAAGCTGTGAAACGCCAGCACCGCCAACAGCATCACCGCCAGCCCGCGCAGTTCGGCGAGCCAGTTGACCTTGTCTGCGGCAGACGCTGACGCGGGGACACTGTATTCGGTGTCCCCTTGTGATGTGTCCCCCGATGCCTCCGCAGGGGACACCGAATACGGTGTCCCCGCGCTGTTCTGTTGTTCACCGTCGTTCATATCGGCCTTGCTTCGATCACGACAAACGCCTGTGCCCATGGATGATCGTCAGTGAGTGTCAGGTGAACGACGCCTTCGTGGCCCGCCGGAATCAGCTTCGCCAGCCGCGCCGCCGCGCCGCCGGTCAGCGCCAGAGTCGGCGCGCCGGATGGAGCGTTGACCACACCGATGTCCTTCATGAACACCCCGGCCTTGAACCCGGTTCCCACCGCCTTGGAAAACGCTTCCTTGGCTGCGAATCGCTTGGCGAGAGTTCCAGCCTTGGTGAATGGCCGCCGCGCGGCCTTGGCGCGTTCGACTTCGGTGAACACGCGCAGCTCGAACTTCTCGCCAAACCGGTCAAGCGAGGCCTGGATGCGGTCGATGTTGCAGAGGTCTGAGCCGATGGCGATGATCATGTCGCACCATACACAACGCGGGGACACCGTATTCGGTGTCCCCCTGCGATACACCCGGCGTTTGTGAAGGGGACACCGAATACGGTGTCCCCGCGTTGCGCCAAATCCATCACCGCGCGGCATCCATCAGATCGCGCATCCGCCGCACGGCATGTTCGAGGCCGGTAAAGATCGCCTCGCCAATCAGATAATGGCCGATGTTCAGTTCCGCCAGTTGCGGAATCGCGGCGACGGGCTGGACGTTGTCAAAGGTCAGCCCATGCCCGGCGTGCGGTTCGATGCCGTTTTTCACCGCCAGCGCGGCCATGTCGGCGAGTCGCTTGAGCTCGTACTCGACTGCATCGCCTGTCGCATGGGCATATTCGCCGGTGTGAAATTCCACCACTGGCGCGCCGAGCCGCATGGCCGCTTCGATCTGGCGGGGTTCCGGCGCAATGAACAGGCTGACGCGAATGCCCGCGTCGCTCAGGCGAGCTACTATAGGCGCCAGCCGGTTGTGCTGCCCGGCGGCATCGAGCCCGCCCTCGGTCGTGCGTTCCTCGCGGCGTTCGGGGACGATGCAGGCGGCGTGCGGGCGGTGGCGCAGCGCGATCTCCAGCATCTCGTCGGTCGCCGCCATTTCAAAATTCAGCGGCAGGTTGGTTGCGGCTTGAATGCGGGCGATGTCTTCGTCGCGAATGTGGCGGCGATCTTCGCGCAAGTGTGCGGTGATGCCATCGCCACCTACCGCCGCAACGATCTCTGCCGCGCGCACCGGATCAGGATGCTCACCGCCGCGAGCGTTGCGGATGGTGGCGACATGGTCGATGTTGACGCCAAGTCTGAGTGTATTGCCGCTCATCGGTTATGCCCGGCTGCCCGGCTTGATCGCGGGCGTCGCGGCAAGGCTTTCGGGCACTTCGTCAGGCGCATAAGTCGGAAAATTCAACGCGATAAGCGCGAACAGCGGCACGCCCAAATCGGCGCTGCCGTTTGACCGGTCCACCAGTGCCGCCCCGGCCACCACTTCGCCGCCAGCCGCCGTGATCGCAGCGATCGCCTCGCGGCTTGAAAGCCCGGTAGTGACCACGTCCTCGACCATCAACACTTTGTCGCCCGGCTCCAGTGTGAAACCCCGGCGCAATTCAAAGGTGCCGGTCGGGCGCTCGACAAACATCGCCTCCACGCCCAGCGCGCGGCCCATTTCGTGGCCGATGATGACCCCGCCCATGGCCGGGGAAACCACTTTGGTGATCTGCTTTTTCAGGTCGCGCGGCAGAGTCGCCGCCAGCGCCAGCGCCAGCCTGCTCGCCCGCTCGGGATCGGCAAGAACGCGGGCGCATTGCAGGAAGTGCGCGCTGTGGCGGCCGGAGCTCAGCAGGAAGTGTCCTTCCAGCAAAGCCTTGCTGGCACGGAACTCGGCGAGAACGTCGTCCTCGTTCATCTGGTGGCAGACCTTTCACTTGTCTGGTTCGGGGGAATTAGCCTTCCACCGGACCAGTTTGACGCCGCCAATGGGCGCCAATGGAAAAATATCCCCTAGAGGCGCTTGAGGTGCCTCGCAAGCGCGCGTATAGGCCCGGTCGAAATCAGCCTCGGGGAGGCGATGGGGGCGTGTGTGATGTACTCTCGCCAGTATTGGAAAGCGAAAGCGCAGCAGTGAAAAATTTCTGCGAAAAGGCCCGCCACGCGGGATCGGCCATCTCGGCAATTGGATTGAGCCTTGGGCTGTTTGCGGCCTCTACGGTCGCGCATGCACAAGAGGCTGTGGCCTCAGCCGCTGCGCCGGAAGCAGCGGCTTCGGGTGCTGCTTCGGCTTATGTGCCGATGACGCCGACTCCGGGCATCGGCATGCCGGTTGACGGCGGCATGACATTCCAGAAGCAGTTCTCGCCCACCGGCGAATACGCGCTGTGGATGCATGACAAACTGCTGTTGCCACTGATCGTGGTGATCAGCATTTTTGTGCTGTTGCTGCTGCTGTGGGTGGTCGTGCGCTATAACAAGCGCTCCAACCCGGTGGCTTCGAAGAACAGCCACAACACGCTGCTCGAAGTGGCGTGGACGTTGGTTCCGGTGCTGATTTTGGTCGGTATCGCCATTCCGTCGATCAGCCTCTTGGCCAAGCAGTACAAGCCTGCCCCAGCCAATGCGCTGACGGTAAAGGCCACCGGCAACCAGTGGTTCTGGACTTATTCCTACCCCGATAACGGCGGCTTCGAGGTGATCTCGAACATGCTGAACATCAAGGGGCAACCCGTGGTCAACAACGGCGTGCGCGATCAGGGTTCGAAGCCTTGGGACGGCCCCGCTCACCTCGAAGTCGATAACCGCATGGTCCTGCCGGTCGGTGAGCCGATCCGTCTGCAGACCACCGGTTCCGACGTGATTCACGCCTTTGCAGTGCCCGCGCTGTGGTTCAAGCTTGACGCTGTACCGGGCCGAATCAATGAGAAGGTGCTCTTCATCAACAAGCCGGGCGTCTATTACGGACAGTGTTCGGAACTGTGCGGTGCGCGTCATGGCTATATGCCGATCGCCATCGAAGCCCTGCCGCGTGACAAGTTCAATGCATGGGTTCTGGCGCAGGGCGGCAAGCTCGATCACCAGCCCAAGCCTGCAGCTGAAGCGGCTCCTGTGGCTGCTCCGGGCGCAGCGGCCATTCCCACTGCAGTTCCGGCAACTCCTGAAACTTCCGCATCCGGCGTAGCAGCACCCGCTGCACCCGCCGCCGCTCCCGCTGCTCCCGCAGCGCCGGGCGCCTGAGCGTTATCGAGACAAGGTTCGTATCATGGCCACCACCGCTTTCGCTCCAGATCACTCGCACGATCACGCGCATGATCATGGTGAACACCACATGCCCGGGTTCTTTGCCCGCTGGTTCATGTCCACCAACCACAAGGACATCGGTACGCTGTACCTGATCTTCGCGATCTGCGCGGGGATCATCGGCGGGACGGTGTCCGGCCTGATGCGCATGGAGCTTGCCCATCCCGGCATCCAGTACCTTGGCGGCATCGCCAAGTTCCTGGGCACGGCCAACCCCAGCTTTGACGAGCAATTGCACCTGTGGAACGTGCTGATCAGCGCCCACGGACTGATCATGGTGTTCTTCATGGTCATGCCGGCGATGATCGGCGGCTTTGGCAACTGGTTCGTGCCGCTGATGATCGGCGCGCCGGACATGGCCTTCCCGCGGATGAACAACATCTCGTTCTGGATGACCGTTGCCGGCTTCTGCAGCCTGATGTTCTCGGCTTTCGTACCGGGCGGCACAGGGATGGGCGCGGGTATCGGCTGGACGGCCTATGCGCCGCTTTCGACTTCTGGCTCGCAAGGTCCGGCGGTTGATTTCGCCATCTTCTCGCTCCACCTTGCCGGTGCCGCGTCGATCATGGGCGCGATCAACTTCATCACTACCATCTTCAATATGCGCGCTCCGGGCATGACGCTGCACAAGATGCCGCTGTTCGTCTGGTCGGTTCTGGTTACCGCGTTCCTGCTGCTTCTGGCTCTGCCGGTTCTGGCCGCAGCCATTACCATGTTGATCACCGACCGTAACTTCGGCACGACGTTCTTTGATGCGTCGGGCGGCGGCGATCCGATTCTGTTCCAGCACTTGTTCTGGTTCTTCGGACACCCGGAAGTCTACATCATGATCCTGCCGGGCTTTGGCATGATCAGCCAGATCGTCTCGACGTTCTCGAAAAAGCCGGTGTTCGGATATCTCGGCATGGCTTATGCGATGGTTGCGATTGGCGTGGTCGGCTTCATCGTGTGGGCACACCACATGTATACCACCGGCCTGTCGGTAAACACCAAGATGTACTTCACGCTCGCCACCATGGTGATCGCGGTGCCGACCGGCATCAAGATTTTCTCATGGATCGCGACGATGTGGGGCGGTTCGATCAGCTTCAAGAGCCCGATGGTCTGGGCGCTGGGCTTCATCTTCCTGTTCACCGTCGGCGGCGTTACCGGCGTGGTGCTGGCCAATGGCGGCATCGACGATAACCTGCAGGACACGTACTACGTGGTCGGTCACTTCCACTACGTGCTGTCGCTGGGTGCGGTGACTTCGCTGTTCGCGGGCTTCTATTACTGGTTCCCCAAGATGAGCGGCCGGATGCATTCGGAGTTTCTGTCGCACCTGCACTTCTGGGTGTTCTTCATCGGCGTGAACCTGATCTTCTTCCCCATGCACTTCCTGGGCATGCAGGGAATGCCGCGCCGCTATCCTGACTATGCCGAAGCTTTCGAGCATTGGAACTATGTCGCGACGGTCGGCTACATGATCATGGCCGGTTCGATGGGCATCTTCTTCGTCAACATCATCTACTCGCTGATGTTCGGCAAGAAGGCCGAAGGCAACTATTGGGGTGAGGGCGCGAACACGCTCGAATGGACCCTGTCTAGCCCGCCGCCGTTCCACCAGTTCGAAACGCTGCCGATCATCGAAGACGCGCATCATTGATCGCGGATTGATTGGCTAACGAATTGACCCCGGGAGGCGACTTCCGGGGTTTTTCGTTTGCCGCTCAGCGCGCGCTTTCCCTTGGCGGCGGGGCGGACTATAGCGCGGGGCAATGACAACTACATCGACACCCCCCCAAGCTGTTCCGCTGCCCGCTGACTGGCGCGACTTCTTCGCCCTGACCAAGCCGCGCGTGATGAGTCTGGTGATCTTCACCGGCATCTGCGGCATGCTCGCTGCGCCCGGCACCATAGATCCCGTACTGGGCTTCACCGCCATGCTGTGCATCGCGCTGGGCGCAGGCGGCGCTGCGGCGCTGAACCAGTGGTGGGAGGCAGACCTTGACGCGGGCATGAAGCGGACCAAGGATCGACCTATCCCCGGCGGACGCATGGACCGCACCTCGGCGCGCGATTTCGGCGTGGCCTTGTCGGCCGGGTCAGTGCTCGTCATGGGGCTGGTCATCAGCTGGCTGGCGGCGGCAATCCTTGCCCTGTCGATCATTTACTATGCCGTCATCTACACCATCTGGCTGAAGCCGCGCACGCCGCAAAACATCGTCATCGGCGGCGGTGCAGGCGCGTTTCCGCCGCTGATCGGCTGGATCGCGGTAACCGGCCACATCACCCTGATGCCGGTCCTGCTGTTCGCGATCATCTTCTTCTGGACCCCGCCGCACTTTTGGGCGCTCGCGTTGTTCGTCCAGTCTGACTATGCCAAAGTAGGCATTCCGATGATGCCGGTGGTCGCGGGTGAAAAGGCGACTCGCTGGCAGATTCTCGCCTATGCCGTGCTGCTGCTGCCGCTCAGCCTGCTGCCTGGGCTGATCCCGATCAGTGAGGGTGGCACTGGCAAGATCTACGGAATTTCCGCCGCGATACTCTCGGCCCTGTTCCTGTTGCTGTCGGTACAAGTCGGCCTGCGCCGCCGGGCCGGCGAAGCGGACACCATGAAGCCGGAAAAGCGCCTGTTCGCCTATTCCATCATCTATCTTTTCGCGCTGTTCGCGGCACTGGTTGCCGACCGCTGGATTGTGGTGCAGGGCGCCGGATCATGAGCAAGCTTCCCGATCCCGAATCAGAGCGCAACCGCATCATCCGCCAGCGCAACATCATCATGGCCCTGGCGCTTGGCGCGCTGGTGGTGCTGTTCTTTTTCATCACAATCGCCAAGATCAGGCACTAACGCGCTATGGCTACCGTCAGCATCGTGCCATCTGATCGCAACCGCCGCGTCGGTTTATATGCGGGCCTGTTCGCCCTGCTGATGCTGGCGCTCGGCTTCGCTTCGGTCCCGCTCTACCGAATGTTTTGCCAGACCACGGGCTGGGGCGGTACGACCCAGCGCGCGACAGAAAAACAGGCCGAGGCGGTCAAGGCCGTCGCCAACACCATCTCCGTCCGCTTCGATGGCAACGTCGATCCCGGCCTCAAGTGGCATTTCGCCCCGGCGCAGGTATCGCAAACGACACGGCTCGGCGTGCGAACTCTGGCAGTGTTTACGGCCAGGAACCTGACCGATCATCCGATCACCGGGCGGGCCAGCTTCAACGTTTCACCCGACGAGACCGGCAAGTATTTCACCAAGATCCAGTGCTTTTGCTTCACCGAACAGACCCTTGCGCCCGGACAGGAAGTGCGGATGCCGGTGGTCTATTACGTCGATCCCTCGCTGCTTCAGGATGAAGACGCCAAAGATACCAAGCAGATCACGCTCAGCTACACCTTCCACGAAGTTCGCAAGGCGGGCTAAAGAACTTTAAACAGGCGGGCGGAAGCCTCTGGACCAGCCCGCAAGGGCAGGATAAGGGGCCTCACGATGCCATTTGCGGCGGAGCCATCCGCTGCCTAAGCGAAACAGGGACGAGACCGATCATGGCCGGGACCAAGAACCACGATTACCACATCCTCGATCCGGATATCATGCCGCTGTTCGGCTCGGTTTCCGCATTGACCACGACCACTGGCGGCGTGCTGTTCATGCACCACATGGCCGGCGGCAAGTACGTTTTTGCGCTCGGTTTTGCCTGTCTGCTGCTGACGTTCTACTCGTGGTGGAGCAAGGTCATCAAGGAAGCGCATGCCGGTTTCCACACGCCAGTCGTGCAACTGCACCTGCGTTACGGCATGATCCTGTTCATCGCTTCCGAAGTCATGTTCTTCGTCGGCTGGTTCTGGGCATTCTTTGATTTCTCGCTGTTCCCCTCGACAATCGCCGAGGCGGTTGGCGGCACTTGGCCACCCAAGAGCCTTGAGGCGGTACTGAACGCATTCGACCTGCCGCTGCTCAATACGCTGATCCTGCTGTGCTCTGGCACCACCGTCACCTGGGCGCACCATTCGCTGATCCACGGGGACCGTGAGGCGCTGAAGAAGGGCCTGTGGGCAACGATCCTGCTGGGCATGCTGTTCACGTCGCTGCAGGCTTATGAATACGCTCACGCGCCGTTCGCCTTTGGCAAGAACACTTACGGCTCGGCCTTCTACATGGCGACCGGGTTCCATGGTTTCCACGTCATCGTTGGCACCATATTCCTCGCCGTCTGCCTGAAGCGCGCCTATAATGGCGACTTCACGCCTAAGCAGCACTTCGGTTTCGAAGCCGCCGCCTGGTACTGGCACTTCGTTGACGTGGTGTGGCTGTTCCTGTTCGTTGCCATCTATGTCTGGGGCAACTGGGGCTTTGCGGTCGAGTAATGACCACGCCGGAGCATCCGGAATCGAAAGGGCAGCCCGGTATAGCCGTGGCTGCCCTTTTCGGTCTGTGCCCGCAATGCGGCGCGAAAACGCTGTTCAGCGGACTGACGAACTTTGCTGACAAATGCCCGGCCTGCGGGCTCGACCTGGCGCAGTTCAATGTTGGCGACGGCCCGGCAGCCTTCCTGACGCTGATCATTGGCGCGCTGGTGGTGGGCCTGGCAGTCTGGCTGGAACTCGGTCTGCATCCTCCATTCTGGGTCCATGTGATCCTGTGGGTGCCGTTCACCGCCGGGGCCGTGATTCTGGGCTTGCGAGCTTGCAAGGCGTGGCTGCTCGGCGCGGAATACCGGCGGAGTGCGGGGCAGGGGAAGTTGAAGAAGTGATGTCAGGGGCATGACAGCAACCCATGCCCCTTAAAATCCGACTACCCTGAGCTTGTCGAGCCGAAGGCGGGCGCAGCCCAACGGCTGTCCTTATCCTTTGCTCTGGGCGCTTGGCCCACAGAAAAGTGCAGTCCTTCGACAAGCTCAGGATGAGCGGGTTTGGAACATGAGGCCGATGATGCGCCGTATACCTATAATTCCAACTCTGGTTGTGCTCATCGCCGTGGCTGTGATGGTGTGGCTTGGCGTGTGGCAACTCGACCGGCTGCACCAGAAAGAAGTGAAGATTGCACAGTTCGGTGCAAACACTGGAAGCACCGGATATTTCGACCTCAACCGCGATGCCTTGATAGACTATCCAGATTATTATGGACGAGCCCGCGTTTTTTGTAGCGGTGCGTCAGGTATCGTCTTGGTTGCCGGACGCAATCTTAAAGGCGTGGCGGGCTTGGCGCAGCGGGTGAAGTGCGATTACCGTTCTCCTCGTGGATACCAAGCAAAAGTTGATGTGGTTCTTGGATGGTCGAAGGAGTTGAAACCAGTTCGGTGGAGCGGAGGATATGTTGAGGGGACGGTTGTTCCCGATAGCGGTCATTTTCCCGCACCTTGGCACATCGTCGCCGATCCGCCGCTTGCCGGTCTGCAAGCCAATGCCCGGCCCGATCCGCGCGATCTGCCCAACAACCACCTGTCCTACGCCATGCAGTGGTTCCTGTTCGCCCTGACCGCGCTGGTCATTTACGCGCTGGCGCTGCGCAAGCGGTTGAAGGCAGGATAGCGCCGCTGCTTCTCCCCTGAAGAGGAGGGGCTTTCACGCCCCTCTCTCCAAACCATTGCGTCGCCGCGTCTAGACCGCTAACCGCGCGAACCATGGAATATATCTCAACCCGTGGAAGCGCCCCGGCGCTGGACTTCGCCGGAGCGACGCTCGCCGGACTTGCCTCTGATGGCGGGCTGTACCTGCCGCGCGAATGGCCGCGCTTTACGCAAGCCGAAATCGCCAACATGGCGGGGCTGCCTTATGCCGAACTGGCGCAAAAGGTCATGCAGCCCTTCGTCGGCGACAGCCTGACGCCCGAACGTCTGCTGGAACTGGCCCGCGCCGCCTATGGCCGGTTTTCGCACACGGCGGTGACGCCGCTGGTGCAACTTGATCAGCAACATTGGGTGCTGGAACTGTTCCACGGGCCGACCTTGGCGTTCAAGGATGTGGCGCTGCAATTGCTCGGCCTGTTCTTTGAGGAGTTCCTTGGCCGCACCGGCGCGAATCTGACGATTGTTGGCGCGACATCGGGCGACACCGGATCGGCGGCGATTGATGCGGTAGCGGGCCGTGCGGGGGTCGATATTTTCATGATCCATCCGCATGGCCGGGTCAGCGATGTGCAGCGCCGCCAGATGACTACGGTGCTTGCGCCCAACGTCCACAACATCGCCATCGATGGCAGCTTTGATGACGCGCAGGCGATGGTAAAGCGCATGTTTGGCGATACCGCGATGACCAGCCGCTTTGCGATTGGCGCGGTCAATTCGATCAACTGGGCGCGGCTGATGGCGCAAGTGGTCTATTACTTCGCCGCCGCGCTGCAACTGGGCGCGCCGCACCGCAAGGTTGCGTTTTCGGTGCCGACGGGCAATTTCGGTGACGTGTTCGCCGGTTATGTCGCGGCGCAAATGGGCTTGCCCATTGAGCGCCTGATTGTCGCCACCAACGTCAACGACATCCTGCACCGCGCGCTGAGCAGTGGCGATTATTCGCAAGGCAAGGTTACGCCAACCGCCGCGCCGTCGATGGATATTCAGGTGTCGTCGAACTTTGAACGACTGCTGTTCGATCTGGGCGGCCGCGATGGTGCGGCCTTGGCAGAGCAGATGCGCGGGTTTGAGGCGACCAAGGCGATGCAACTGACCAATGCGCAGCGGGAAGCCGCAGCCGGGCTGTTTTCAAGTGCTCGGGCAGACGCTGGCCAGATGAGCCAGGCGATTCGCTGGGCGTCGGAACATTGCGGGCAGTTGCTCGATCCGCATACCGCGATTGGCCTGCATGCGGCGCGCGCCTCTGGCCTGCCCGCACACGTGCCGGTGGTAACGCTGGCGACTGCGCACCCGGCCAAGTTCCGCGACGCGGTAGAGCGCGCCACGGGTCAGCGTCCAAACCTGCCCGCCCGAGTTGGCGACCTGTTCGAACGTGAGGAACGCTGCGACAATCTGCCCGGTGATTACGCGGCAGTCGCCGAATACGTCAGCGCGCGTGCGGCGCCAAAGGACTGATGGCCACGCTTTCGCCTGCCCCGTTGATTCTGTCTGGTGAGGGCTGGGCGGATTACGGGCTCGTCGATTCGGGGCATGGCCGCAAGCTTGAGCGTTACGGCCCGCACCGCTTCATCCGGCCTGAGGCGCAGGCGCTGTGGTCTCCGCGTTTGGACGAATGGAACGCGGACGGCGAGTTCGTTCCCGGCTCGGACGAGGACGGCGGCGGCCGCTGGATGTATGACGGCCCGGTGCCACGCGATGGCTGGCCGTTAAGCTGGGCTAATGGCGACGAAGCAGTGCGCTTCACTGCTCAATGCACGCCGTTTCGCCACCTTGGCTTCTTCCCCGATATGGCCCCGGTGTGGGACTGGATGGGCGAGATGCTGGCCGGACGGACCGACGCGGCGACAATGAACCTGTTCGGCTATACCGGCGTCGGCACATTGGCGCTTAGCAAATATGGCCCGGTCACGCATGTCGATGCCTCGAAAAAGTCGGTCGCACAGGCGCGCGAGAATGCTGCGCTTTCGGGCATGGCCGATCGTCCGGTGCGCTGGATCATTGACGACGCCGCCAAGTTTGCCGCGCGCGAAGTGCGGCGGGGGCGGCGTTATGACGGGATCATCCTTGATCCGCCGAAGTTCGGGCGCGGCCCGGAAGGCGAAGTCTGGCGGCTGGAGGAACACCTCGCGCCGCTGGTGGCCGATTGCCGACAACTGCTCGATGTCCAGAGCAAGTTCCTGTTCCTGACCGTCTATGCCGTGCGCATGTCGTCGCTAGCGCTGGCTGGCTTGCTGAACGAGGTTTTTGCCGATCTGCCCGGCGTGATCGAACACGGCGATCTGGCAGTGCGTGAAGATGCCCTTCGACTGGCTCAGGATGAGCGGAGTGGCCGACTGCTCCCCACCGCTATTTTCGCGCGCTGGCGCAATACGGTGTAGAGGCGCGCATGGCCGATTCGCTAATCCTTGAAGTTGCCGACCTTGAAACCGATGTGCTGACCGGCATCTATTCGGAAGAAACCGGCCGTCCGCAGCCGCTGCGCATCACGATTACCGTGCGGATGAAGCCTGCGCCGCACTACGATGCGGATACGCCGCTGTCGGCCAGCAAGAACTACATGGACCTGAAGTTCGCCGCCACCGAGGCGCTGCCGCCCGGCCTGCATTTTAAACTCATTGAGGCGGTCGCCGATCACATTTGCGAGACGCTGTTTGTCGGTGATGAGCGGGTGCTGGCAGTGACGGTCAAGATCGTCAAACTGGCAATTGCCGAGGCCAATGAGCAGATCGGCATGACCCTGACGCGCGAGCGGCGCTGAGCGTGGCGGCCGAAATGAAAATCGGCATGCGGCAAGTCGCGGTCGGGCCGCTGCCGGATGAGCCATTGGCGGCCGCATCGGCTTTTTACGCGACTGTATTGCCGCTCATCATACACGATTCAGCGACTAACATAGTTCTGGTATTTCACCCCGCAGACCACACTCACCGCGCGTGGCGTTTGGCGGCAATGCAGGAACTGGCCCGCGCCCAAGCACCGCGGCGGGTCAATGCCGTGGCGTCGAACGACCCCGCCGCCATTGCCGCAACCTTAGCTTACCTTGCCAAAGCGGACGGTGTGACCGGCCAATACCTGCCGCTCACCGGTTCTGGCGATAGCAATGGCTCGGGAAAAGTGTTAGATTAAGCGGATGAGCGAAGTCCGAACCCCTGCTGTCAAACCGCTAATCGACCAGTTTGCGCGCCAGATCACCTATCTGCGCTTGTCGGTGACCGACCGCTGCGACTTGCGCTGTTCGTACTGCATGCCCGAAAAGATGCAGTTCCTGCCGCGCGCCGACGTGCTGAGCCTTGAGGAACTGCACGATCTCGCCTTGGGCTTCATCGCGCGCGGGATCACCAAGCTGCGGCTGACCGGCGGCGAACCGCTGGTGCGGCGCGACATGATCGAACTGGTGCAGGCGCTGGGGCGCAAGCTGGGCGACGGGTTGGAAGAACTGACGCTCACCACCAATGGCACGCAGTTGTCGCGCTTTGCCGACGACCTTTACGCGGCGGGGGTGCGGCGCATCAACGTGTCGCTCGATACGCTGGACCGCGCCCAATTCGCCCAGCTGACCCGGCGCGACGAATTGCCGCATGTGCTGGAAGGCATAGCGGCTGCGCAGGCGGCGGGCCTGATGGTCAAGCTGAACACCGTGGCGCTGAAGGGCATCAACGAGGCGGGGATTCCTGACCTGATCGCCTGGGCGCATGGCCGGGGCATGGAACTGACGCTGATCGAGGTCATGCCCCTGGGTGAGGTTGAGGGCGACCGGTTTGATCATTACCTGCCGCTATCCGCCGTGCGCGATGATCTGGAAAAGCGCTGGACGCTGACGCCGGACGACCACCGCAGCGGCGGCCCGGCGCGTTATGTGCGGGTGGCCGAGACGGGCGGGCGGCTTGGGTTGATTACGCCACTGACCAACAATTTCTGCGAGGGCTGCAACCGGGTGCGGGTGACGGCGACCGGCCAGTTGTTCGCCTGCCTTGGCGGCACCGAGCAGGTCGATTTGCGCGCGGCACTGCGTTCAGATGATCCCGAAACCGCGCTGTCCGCCGCGCTCGATACCGCAATGCGGATCAAACCCGAACGCCACCACTTCCGGATCGATCAGGCAGGCGCCGCCCCGGCATTGGCGCGGCATATGTCCATGACGGGTGGCTGAGTTTAGCTAAATGATCCGGCTGGTATTCCTTGGACGGCTGGCCGATCTAGCCGGAGCGCCGGAGCGCATCCTTAGTGTTCAAGACCCCATGAAGTACGACGCTCTGATAGCCGAACTCGGGCATGATCTGGCCGCCGCGCTGGGCGATGTAAAAATCAAGCTGGCGCTCAATGGCGCGCTGGTGTCGCGCGATGGCCTGACGGTTGCTCCTGGCGACGAACTGGCCTTCCTGCCGCCGGTCAGTGGTGGCTGATATGCCCGCTGACGTCCGCCTCCTCATCACTCCATTTGATCCCGCCGCCGAATTGTCTGCTTTCGCCGCCGCGCATCGGCAATCGGGTGGCATTGCGAGTTTCATCGGTCAGGTGCGTGAGGGCGATTCGGTCGAAGCGCTGGAACTCAGTCACTATGGCCCGCTGACCTTGCCGGGCATGCAGGCGCTCGCGGCAGACGCGCTGGACCGCTGGCCTCTCGACGGGCTGCTGATAGTCCACCGATGCGGATTGATGTTGCCCGGCGAGCCAATCGTGCTGGTCGCCGCCGCCGCGCGCCATCGCCGCGATGCCTTCGCTGCTGCCGATTTTGCGATGGATCACCTCAAGTCCAGCTCGTGGTTCTGGAAGCGCGAAAAGGCAGGTGGGGAGTGGCGATGGATCGAGCCGCGCGGTCAGGATCATGACGATCTGGCGCGCTGGACCTGAACATTTTCGCGGTTTTGATTGAAATCAATGCCGCAAAATCACCGATCCGCGAAATAGGGGCCACAGACGAAAGGCCCCCTTTGCCATGACCACCCATAATTCACGTACTGCTCTTTCCGAGGTTGCTTCGCTCAGTGTCTCCCCATTCCTGAGTGAAGCAACGACGGACCGCACATTTGAATTGCCCGTCGGCCTCTATGTCGCCACCGTCGGATCATATCTCGGGTTTCTGGGCCTGATGGCGCTGACGTTCATGACCGGCGAACTAATCCTGCCGATGGTGGTGTTCGTGTTCTACATCGCCATGGCATTCGGCGTGCCCGCCGTATGGGCGCGGATGAACCCGAACACGAATTCGCGGTCGCTAAGCTGGCAGCAATTCAAGAGCCGGGGCATTCAGACAGGTTCGGGCTGGCTGTCAGCTGACTCGGCCACGGCGCAAGTGCTGACCCTGCCGATCCTGATCCTGCTGTGGGGTGTCGCCGGGGTAATTATCGCCGCCTCGGTCTAAATCGCTAGGCGGCAAGTTCTGCTAGGCGCTGCGGTTCGGCGAGTTCTATCCCGCGCGCGCCGCTTCGCCTGAGGAAGCCCTTGGTCTCAAGTGCGCTTAACTGGCGGCTGACCGTTTCGATGGTCAGCCCCAGCAATTCGGCCATCTCCCCGCGAGTCAGCGGCAGATCAAACTGCGGCGCGGCATGGCATGGTGATTCGCTGGCGGCATGGCCCAACGCCAGCACCAACCCCGCCACTTGCGCCTGAGCCGAGCGGCGGTTTGACAGCGCCAGCAGGTTTCGGGCCGAATGCAGGTCAGCTTGCGCGCGTTGCAGCAGCGCCTGACCCAGTTCAGGATGCGCCGCCATCGTCTTGGTGATCTGAATGCGGGAAAACACGCAGAGGCGGCTTTCCGTCAGCGCGATGACATCATGTGTGGCAAACGGCGTGAACAGTTCGCCCACGAACCCAGCGGGATGGATCAGCGCCAGCATGTGCTCGTCCCCGCTCGAATCGAGTTTGGAGACTTTCAGCGCGCCGCTGATCAAGGTGGCACAGCGATCGTTGCTCCCACCGGCGGCAAACAGCGTTTCGCCACGCGCCAGAGTGATCGTCCGGCCACTCCGGGCCATTTCCTGGCGGTCTTCCTCGCTGAGCGAGGCGCAGGCGGCCCGGTTACGTACGGGGCATTGATCGCATGCCAGCATCAGTCCGCTACCCGTCCTCGCAATTGTGCCAACGTGGCATCCTCGTCAGCGACCCAAGCCGTAACCTGCTCGCGCACGGCGGCGATTGCCGTGCCGTCACCACCTTCTACCCGGTCGCGCGTATAAAGCGAATCGAGGTCTGCCAGCGCGATCATCGCATCGCTGCGCCGTGATTCGAGCGTTGCCAGAGCGACGCTGGCGACCGACCATGATTCGCTGGCCACCGCTGCCCCAACCGCTGCGGTGACGAGTCGGCTGGCGGCCGGCACTTGGGCATTGAACCGCGCATGGGCGGTGCTGGCCATCTCGCGCAGTCGGGCCAGTCGTGACTGGGTTGCCAGATCAGGTTGAACGACGGGAGCGGGCGCAGGAGCGACTACCGCCGCACTACCGGTGATTCGCTCGGCCGGACGGCGAGCCAACGACGGATAACCGGCGTTTGACCCGCAGCCCGATAGCAACGGGACGACGACAAATGTCAGAGACAGGAAAGGCCACTTGGAAAGATTCATGCGATTCCCCATATCCTTTGCAAGGCGGGAGCGCAAAGTCCTCCTTACTTGCGCGAATATCTCCAGAAGATTGCTTGCATCCCGGCCATCCGCCGTTGACAGCTTGGGGCGGTTCATTTAGTGGCACCGCTTCTTACGGACCCCCTGTGATTGCAGGCGGGGCCGACGTGTCGTCCGCGTGATCGCCTGCAAAGGGGATTGTGGCCGAGGCGGCCAGGGCAGACAGAATTGGAATTATAGTATCATGTTCGCAATCGTGCGCACAGGCGGCAAGCAATACCGGGTTGCCGCTGGAGACAAGATCGCTGTTGAAAAGCTGGCTGGTGAAGCCGGTGAAACGATCACGCTGGGCGATGTCCTGCTGGCTGGTGATGCCGGTGCGATCTCGGATGCGGGCGCGGTCGTGGTTTCTGCCGAAATTATCGCGCAGGCCAAGAGTGAGAAGGTGATCGTCTTCAAGAAGCGTCGCCGCCACAATTATCGCCGCAAGAACGGCCATCGCCAGCAGATCACTCTGCTGCGCATTCTCTCGGTTGGCGCCGCAGAGAAGAAGCCCGCCAAGAAGGCTGCTGTGGCTGACGCCGCTGCGGCCGCTGAATAAGCATTCGGAGTAGTTTGAGATGGCACATAAGAAAGCAGGCGGCTCTTCGCGCAACGGTCGCGACTCAGCAGGTCGCCGCCTTGGTGTGAAGAAGTTCGGCGGTCAGGAAGTGATCGGCGGCAACATTATCATCCGCCAGCGCGGAACGCGGGTCTATGCCGGTGCCAATGTCGGCATGGGCAAGGACCATACGCTATTTTCGCTGGTAGAAGGCCGCGTGCGCTTTCACGCTGGCAAGCTTGGCCGCAAATATGTGTCGGTCGATATGGCACAAGCAGCCGAATAATCGGATGGTCAAAATAGGGCCATCCTGACGGGATGGCCCAGCCAGACTTCGGTCTGGCATCTCGAGGGAGAGGGCACCGCCCGTCTCCCTTTTTTATTATCTCCCTCACACGCAACTTTTCGGCCGCACCGCAGTTTTGGTGCTGCCGGACGCAAACGTAATGCGCTTGTAATGCTCGACCGGTAAGGCTTGGGCAGACAGGGCGAAGAGTGGAGAACCCGAGATGTTCATACGTAGCGAACGGTTGTTCCTGCGGCCCGGCTGGCCGGAAGACTGGTTTGAAATTCGGTCTCAGATCGCCGACAAGGATGTCGCGCGTAGTCTGGAAAGCGTGCCTTCGGCCAGCGCGCCGAATAGCGCTCCGGCGTTTGCCGCGCAGTCCCAGGATCCGCGCTGCCCGCATTTTCTGATCACCATGCCCACTAGCCTGGAGCCCGCGCGAGTAATCGGTGGGATCGGGCTTACCGAGACCGGCGATGGCCCGGAACTGGGGTTTTGGATTGCGCGCGACTTCTGGGGCCTCGGTTTTGCCACCGAAGCGATCAGCGCCGTGCTGCGGCTCGCCCGGACGCTTGGGCACCGCGAGGTGAGGGCCGGAAGTTACCTTGCGAATCCGGCTTCAGCCCGGGTGCTGCGCAAGGTCGGCTTTTGCCCGACCGGTGAAGTGCGGAAGCGCTTTTGCGCGACGCTCGGCGAGGAAGTGGTCTCTGCGGTTCACGCGATTACGCTTGGCAAGCCGAGCAATTGTGATGACGACAATTTCATGGCCGACATGCGTGCGGCCTGACGTCTGACCATTCCCGATCAGGAGGCCTTCTCGCCACGCGACAACCGCGCGTCTGCATTGACCGCATTGGCGATCAGCGCGCGGTTGTCGTGGTTCCATGGATGGAAGCGCGGCATGAAATAGGCGACCCACTGCGGGAATATCCGGCGCAAGATGCCGGGTTTGCCGAGGAGGTACCAAGCGAGGCGGGCCTTTATCTTCCAGCCTGTCAGCCCGTCCTGAGCCAAGAGGTCCAGCGTATCGATCACCCGGTGGGTGATGAAGGTCTTGGTGACCACGAGCATCATGATCGACTTCAGCCGCCAGCGTTTGGCCCGTGACCAGTTGCGTGTGGCGTGCAGGTAAGTGTCATAGGCGACGCCCTTGTGCTCGATCTCCTCGGTCGCATGCCAGCGCCACATAGCTGCGGTTTCGGGGTCGGATCCGGCGAAGTGCTGCGGGTTGGACAGGAGTTCGTGCGCCAATACGGCGGTGTAGTGCTCCAGCGCCATGGTCGCCGCCAGATTGACTATCTCGGGGCGGCCCTTGGTCATCGCCATCATCTCTTCGACGTGCGCGTCGATGCGGCGCAAGTCATACCCGGCATCAGTCGCCGCCTTGTTGAAGGCCAGGTGCTCACGGGTGTGGTTGATTTCCTGGGTGATGAAAGCGCGGATGTCGGCGGCGAGTTCGGGAGGTGTGCCATCGCGGAAGGCCTTGACCGACTCGATGAAAAACGCCTCGCCGCGCGGAAAGGTGGCGGACAGCGCGTTGTGCCATGCGGTCGCAATGGGATCGCCGTTTAGCCACCAGCGCCGACCTGATGGCTTGCCCCGGCCAAAGCGCAAGTCGCGCACGGTTATGGTCAGGTCATCGGGAGTGGGGGCGCGGCGCACCGGATGGCCCGCGTCCTTGCGCTTGAGCGGTTCGGGTTCTACCTGAATGGGGCTGTGCACGTTCATGATACCTGCAACATAGGATAACTTACATTAATGTCAATAAGGCGTCGCCACAGCCAGGAAGAGAGCCGGACTTTGGCTCTCGAAGCCGCGCGCGCCTTGCTGATAGAGGCCGGTCCGCAAGCGGTGACGCTGAAGTCGGTCGGTGGCCGGATCGGGCGGACCCATGCCAACCTGCTCCACCACTTCGGTTCGGCGTCGGGCCTGCAAAAGGCGCTGGCGCAGCATCTGGCCGGAACGATTTGTGCGACGATCGCCGAAGCCGTAATCGCCAGCCGCGCCGGGATAGGATCCCCGCGTGATGTCGTCGACCTGACATTCGATGCGTTCGACAAGGAAGGCGGTGGCGCGCTGGCTTCGTGGATGCTGCTTTCAGGCAACGAAGATGCGCTCGATCCGATTGTCGATGCGATCCACGATCTGGTCGATGAACTGCACGATTTCGGTTCGGGTTCAATGCGCGAAGTAACGCTCAGTCTGGTGCTGATGGCGCTCGGCGATGCCTTGATGGGCGCACCACTGAGCCAGGCGCTGAACCTGCCGCGCGACGCAGCGCGTGGGCAGGCCGAGCGAATGTTGATTGAGGGGGCGGTTGCAGCGGGCATTGTACAATCGCCTCAAGCAGGATGAAGCCACACGGGGCGCAGATCGGGCGTGATATCCTCCAGCCGCAAGTGATCGACCGCCTTGGCCAGTTCCGGGTATGCCGCCCGCTGCCGAGCCGGGTCTGACCGACCGAGCGGCACCACGATCAATCGGCGATTGACCTTTTGCCGCCAGTTCATCCGCGCGGTGTTTTCCTGTCCGACATAGCAGCCCTTGGTAAAGCTGACGCCGTTCAACTCCGCCGCGTTGCACTCCAGCCACAGCGTTTCGCCTTCACCCAGCTCCGCACGGCCTTCCGGCACACTGAGCGATAGGCGGTGCGCCAGCCACAATGCGTCCGCCGATTCGCTTTCGTCCTCATCCTCGCTCGAAACCGGAGCAACCCAGCGTTCGCCCAACGCATGCAGGCGCGGATCGCTCGCCGCGCCGTCGCCTTCGTGGCCGCGCCAGTGGACCGCGATTTCAGGATCAATTGCGATGCTGATCTTGCGGCGCAGACGGTACATCGACAGCCGCTTGACCAAGGCGGCGGCGGCATCCGCCTCGCAATCGATCAGCATGTCCTTGCCCGCAGGCCAGACAATGAAATCGAACAGCGCCTTGCCTTGCGGCGTCAGCAAACCGCACCACACGGGCAACAAACCATTGACGTCCTGCGTCACCAGCCCTTGCAGGAACTCGGCAACGTCCTCGGTTTCGTCGGTTGGGGAGAGGCGGATTACGGCGCGGTTGTGCAGGCGGGATGCAGTCATAGGTGACAGATAGGGTGGCGCGTGCCTAAAGGGAAGCGATGGAAGCCCTGACGACTCTGACAATTCGCCGCCCCGATGACTGGCACGTTCACTTGCGCGATGGCGAGGTGATGCGCGGCGTGTTGCCCTATACCGCGCGGCAGTTTGCCCGGGCGATTGTCATGCCCAACCTGTCACCGCCGATCACGACGGTCGAGGCGGCCAACGCCTATCGTGCGCGGATATTTGGGGCGGTCCCGGCGGGGGTGGATTTCACGCCCTTGATGACCGCTTACCTGACCGATGCCAGCGACCCTGCAGAGCTGGCGCGCGGATTTGCGGAAGGCGTGTTTGCCGCCGCCAAGCTCTATCCCGCACACGCCACCACCGGATCTGCGCACGGGGTGACGGACGTGGCGAATATTCGCGGCGCGCTGGAAAAGATGCAGGATATCGGCATGCCACTGCTGGTCCACGGCGAAGTTACCGATGCCGCGACCGACATCTTTGATCGTGAGGCCGTGTTCATCGACCGCGTACTGGCGAGTGTCGTCCGCGATTTGCCGGGGTTGAAAGTGGTGTTCGAACACATCACCACGGCTGACGCGGCGGCCTTTGTCGACAGCGCCGGACCGAACGTGGCCGCCACGATCACGCCGCAGCATCTGCACATCAACCGCAACGCGATGTTTGCAGGCGGCCTGCGTCCGCATGCCTATTGTCTGCCCGTGGCCAAGCGCGAAAAGCACCGGCTGGCGCTGCGCAAGGCGGCGACTTCGGGTTCGGGCAAGTATTTCCTCGGCACCGACAGCGCGCCTCACGCGGTGAGCGCCAAGGAATCGGGCTGCGGCTGCGCGGGCATCTTCAACGCGCCTTATGCGCTGGAAAGCTATGCGGCGGTGTTTGACGAGGAAGGCGCGCTCGACAAGCTGGAGGGCTTTGCTTCGGAACACGGCCCGCGCTTTTATGGCTTGCCGTTGAACGAGGGCACCGTGACGCTGGAGCGGACGGAATGTGCGGTGCCGGATAGCATCGATGCGGGGGGCACGCCGATCGTGCCATTTCATGCCGGAGCAACCCTTGGCTGGCGGCTGCGTTGATGGGGAAGTGGGCGCTGCTGTTGTCGGTAGCGCTGCTCACGGGCTGCACGGCCAAGGCCGACAAGGCGGCCCAAGCGCGGCAGGATCCCGAGATGGCGGGCGCTTTGCGCGAGCCGGTGATGATTGACCCCGATCTATCCGGCATGAACCAGCGCGGCGCGGCGCTGACCGGCGGCGGCGTGCCCGCCGCGACGATCCCGCTTGATGAACAAGGTGCTGAATATGCCGCTGCGGCAAAGGCTGAGGCGGTACAACTGGCGGGTGGAGCGCTGCAATCCGCGCCGCCGTCAGCAGGCAGCGGCGCAGTGGCGCATGGCGAAACAGCGGCGCTGACAGCAGGCAATGTGCTGGGCGCGGGGAACGCGTGCCTCACCAAGCTGACGTACACGGCGGCCTGGGCAGCGCGAATGCCGACGGCTTTCCCGATTTATCCGCGCGGCCATGTGCAGGAAGCGGCGGGGGCAGATGGTGAGCATTGCCATGTCCGAGCAATCAATTTCCGTGTGGCGGTGACGCCGGACGATGTACTGGGCTTCTATTACACAACGGCGCGCAAGGCAGGCTTTGCGGCAGTGCACCGCTTTGATGGAGGCGCGCATTCGCTGTCGGGCGGCAAGGGCGCTGCCGTTTATTTGGTGTTGGTGCGGGCGCGTGAGGATGGGCTGACCGAAGTCGATCTGGTGACTAGCGGAATCTGAAACAATCCTCCCCGAGCAAGCTCGGGAAGGATTTGAGCTGAAAAACCCTAACTCTCACGCAGGCCCACACCAATCGTCGCGCGCGGTTGTTCCAGCTCCGCTGAGGTCACTGGATAAGCACAATAATCCGCCGCATAGTACGACGACGCGCGGTGGTTGCCTGACAGGCCAATGCCGCCGAACGGAGCGGCAGACGATGCGCCGGTGGTGGTCCGGTTCCAATTGACCACGCCCGCACGGATGTTGGCCCAGAAGCGGTTGTATTCCTGCGGGGTGCCGCCAATCAGCGATGCGGCCAAGCCAAAACGGCTGCTGTTCGCCTCCGCAATGGCGCCGTCGAAATCCTCAACCTTGATCACTTGCAACAAAGGCCCGAACAGTTCGACATCGGGCCGGTCGGTCATCGCGGTGGTGTCGATGATCGCCGGGGACAGGAACGGTAGATCGGCATGAGTGCGGACCATATGTTTGATTGGGCGGCCACCGTTTGACAGCAGATAGACGAAACTTTCGGTCAGGCCGTCGGCAGCGGCGTTGTCGATTACCGGGCCCATGAACGGTGCGGGATCATCGAACGGAGCGCCGACTACCAGCCGGTCAGCGAGTCGCTTTACCTCGTCGATCACCGCATCATACATTGATGCCTTGACGATCAGCCGCCGCGCGGCGCTGCAGCGTTGGCCGGAATGGGAGAAGGCCGACTGGATGACCAGCGCGGCGGCGTCGGATATCTTTGGCGTGTCCCACACGACGATCGGGTTGTTGCCGCCCATTTCCAGCGCGACGATCTTGTCCGGCCGGGTGGCGAGTTTGCGGTTGATGGCGATGCCGGTGTGCGATGATCCTGTGAACAGCACGCCGTCCACCCCGTCATGCAGCGCCAGCGCCTGACCTTCGGCGGGGCCGCCGGTCAGCATCTGCACCACGGCGGCGGAAATGCCGACCCGGTGAAAGCACTGGATCAGGAATTCACCGCAGGCCGGAGCCTTTTCGCTCGGCTTGAACACCACGGCATTGCCCGCGATCAGCGCCGGAATGATGTGGCTGGCGGGAATGTTGGCGGGGAAATTGAACGGCGTGATGACCGCCATGACCCCGTGCGGCTTGTGCCGGACGGCCATTGTGCCCTGCATCGCATTGTCGAGTTTGCGCTGAGAGGTGCGCTCGGCATAGGACCGGATCGAGATTTCGACCTTGGCGATAACGCTTTCAACCTCGCTGCGGGCTTCCCACAGGGGCTTGCCGGTTTCGCGGGCGATCAGTTGGGCAAAGTTGTCGCTTTCCTTGCGCACTTCGTTGGCGAAGCGGCGCATAAGCTCCATGCGGTTGGCGAGCGACTGTGCGGCCCATGCGGGCCATGCGCGGCGAGCGCGCGAAACCAGATCGTCGGCATCCCCGACCTTGCCCCGCCAAAGCTCCGCGCCTGTCGCGGGTTCGAGTGAAACGATTTCCATTTCGGGGAAGTGACCGATCCTAAACGTGTCTTGAAGCTGTCCAATCGCTTAGCGGCAATTTACTGACAAGTGGATAACGCCAGCTTAATTGGTTACTTAGTTGCGTGGCCTGCAGGCGGTGGCGGTTCGCCCAAGGTGCTGCCCAGCCGCCGGATTGCCGTGACGTGATCGGCCAGCGGGGTCCAGTCGTCAGTTGTGTCGAGGGCAGACCAGATGCGTTCAACTTCGTCGATGTGATTGCTGGGTGGAGCTGGTTCGCTCCAGAACGGGTCGTCCAGCGCATCTGTTGCGATGTAATTGGCCAGCAAGCCGCTGAACTCGTCCGAGCCTTTGCCGCGCCCGCCGCGATGGGTGAAAAAGAAGCTGTCCGGGCTGATCTTGCTCTCGGTCATGGACTGTTCGGCGGCAGCGATCAGTGCTGTGTCTTGCGCTGGCCCTTGGGGTACGACCCCCAGCCGCCAGCAGAACCGCCGCGCGATGTTGGCCTGATACAGCTCGCCAAACCGCTCAAGCGCGGCGATCAGCGGCTCGGTTTCGGCCAGCAATCGCAGCGAAACCGCCAGCTGTCCGCAGTTCCAGTGGATCGCCGAGGGCTGGCGGCCAAAGGCGTATAGTCCGGAATGATCGAAATAGGCGGCGGTGAACGCCGGGTCCCACGTCGGCAGCCAGCGCCACGGGCCATAGTCGAAACTTTCGCCCGAAATGTTCATGTTATCGCTGTTGAGCACGCCGTGGACAAACCCCGCCGCCATGTACGAGGCGGCGAGATCGGCCATCCGCTCCACCACCTGATGTAGCAGGATCACCGCCGGGTTATCGCTATCTGGCGCGTCCTCCGGCGGCGGCGGGCCGGGGAAGTTGCGGAGGCAATATTCGACCAGTTCGGCCATATGCTCAGTCTCTCCCAAGGCCAGCAGGCGCTGAAAGGTGCCGATGCGGATATGCCCGTGACTCAGCCGCAGCAGCACGGCGGAGCGGGTGGGGCTGGGCTCGTCACCGCGCCACAACTGCTCGCCGGTTTCGATGACCGAGAAGGTCTTGCTGGTATTGGTCCCCAGCGCCTCCAGCATTTCGGTCGCCATGATTTCACGCACCGCGCCCTTCAGCGTCAACCGCCCGTCGCCCTGACGGCTCCACGGCGTTATGCCTGAACCTTTGGTGCCAAGGTCGAGTAAGCGTTCCTGCCCATCGCGCATCTGGGCAAACAGAAAGCCACGACCGTCGCCGATCTCGGGATTGTAGTTGCGGAACTGATGCCCGTGATAACGCAGCGCAAGGGGCTGGGGCAGGTTGCCCGGCAGGGGCGCGAATCGGCCAAAGTGGTTGGCCCACTCCGCATCGCTCAGCCCATTCAGGCCGACCGCTGCCGCCCAGCGATCATTGCGAAAGCGCAGCGTGGTCGACGGAAAGTCCGCCGCGAAAACCGGATCGCCAAGCCACGCGGACAACGACAGGATTTGCGGATCAGGATGATAGGCGTTTACTTGCGGTTCGGCTCGCATCAGGCAATAGTGGGGACAGGCGGGGTGCGGCGCAAGACGTTTAGCCAATTAACGCTCGGATTTGTCAGGGGTTATCGTGAGCCTGTTTGAAGATCGTTACTGGACCAGCAAGGACGGTCTACGGTTGCATTACCGTGATTATGCGGGACCGGCTGACCGTCCACCGGTGATCTGCCTCCACGGATTGACCCGCAATGCCCGCGATTTTGACGGCGTCGCCGCCAGGCTGGCGGGCGAATGGCGGGTAATCTGTCCGGATATGCGCGGGCGTGGTGACAGTGATTATTCCAAGGATTCCGCAACTTACGGCCCGCTGCAATATGTCGAGGATCTGGGTGAGCTGCTCAGCGATCAGCAGATCGACCGGTTCGTTACTATCGGAACCTCCATGGGCGGGCTGATGACACTGGTCATGGGCTGGACCATGCCGGAGCGCATTCTCGGCTGTCTGTTCAATGACATTGGCCCCGATCTGGAAATGGCCGGGCTGGAGCGGATCAAGGACTATGTCGGGCAGGGGCGCAACTTCCCCACCTGGATGCACGCCGCCCGCGCGCTGGAAGAAAATCAGGGTGATTTCTTTCCCGATTGGCAGGCGGGCGATTGGCTGGCGATGGCCAAACGGGTGATGACGCTCAGCAGTAATGGCCGCATCGTGTACGATTACGACATGAAGATCGCCCAACCGTTTCAGGACATGGATTTCACCAACCAGCCCGACATGTGGCCCGCGTTTGATGCGCTGGCCAACAAGCCGATGGTGGTGGTGCGGGGCGGATTGTCGGATCTGTTCTCCGCCGAAACCATGGACAAGATGCTAGCCCGCGCGACCGATGCGGAAGGGGTGACGATCCCCCGAGTCGGCCACGCACCGACCTTGGACGAGCCGGAAGTGGCAGCGGCAATCGACCGTATGTTGGCAAAAGTGGGCTAAGGCGCGAACTTGCGGCTGCTTCATCTCCATTCCAGTTTCCACGCAGGGGGCAAGGAACTGCGCAGTGCGCGGCTGATCAATGCGTTTGGGCCGGGTGTGGAGCACGTTATCGTCTCCGCCCAGCCCGATGAACTGGGCGCCGCCTCGGCTATTTCCAATGCAATTCCAGTCAGTTATCCAATGGACTTTCCGGCACTCTCAGGACGGCCATGGCCGAGGCGTTTGCTGCGGCTGGCGCGCGCGATGCAAGGCTTTGATCTTATCCTGACCTATAATTGGGGCGCAATGGACGCCGTGCTGGCGCACACCCTGTTTGCCGAGGCGCTGAACCTGCCGCCGCTGGTGCATCACGAGGACGGCTTCAATCAGGACGAGGCGGTGCGTCTGAAATCGTCGCGCAACTGGTATCGCCGGATCGCGCTGGGGCGTTGTTCCGCACTGGTTGTTCCGTCTACCCGGCTTGAGGCGATTGCGCTTGACCAGTGGCGGCAACCGCGCGGGCGGGTACGGCGCGTGCCCAACGGCATCGCGACGGCGGCTTACGGCAAAAAGCCCAAGCCCGATGTCCTTCCCCGGCTGGTCAAGCGCAAGGGCGAATTGTGGCTCGGTACGATTGCTGGACTGCGCGCGGTCAAGAACCTGCCCCGTCTGGTGCGCGGCTTTTCCGCTCTGCCCGACGAATGGCAACTGGTGATTTTGGGCGAGGGCAGCGAACGGGCGGCGATTGTGGCGGAAGCCACCCGGCTGGGTATCGCCGACCGCGTTCACTTGCCCGGTTTCGTCGCCGATCCCGCCAAAGTTGTTGGGCTGTTCGACCTGTTCGCGCTGTCGTCCGACAGTGAGCAATTCCCTCTTTCCGTCGTCGAGGCTATGGCGAGCGGGCTGGCAGTTGTATCAACCGAGGTCGGCGACATCGCCGCGATGGTGACGGATGAAAACCGTCCGTTCCTCGTCCCCCCTGCCAAGGAAGGCGATTTTGCCGACGCGCTGGAACGGCTGGCGCGCGATCCCGCACTCCGTAACCGCATCGGCGAGGCCAACCGAACCAAAGCGCGCCGCGAATTCGACGAGGCCGGAATGATCGCCACATATCGCGAGATTTACGGCGGAGCACTCGGGCGGGCGGCGTTTCCCTGATCTTGCAAGCTCTCAACCGGTGACAAACCGGATCATTCATGGGCGCTTCACCATGATTGGCGTTGAAAAGGCGCGCCCATCCGCTAAACAGCCCGGAAATCCCGGCAGATCCCTGTCATCAATAGTCTGAAAGCCCCGCCTTGGCCCTCCGTCCGCCCAGCAATACGCCAGCAATCCCGGCCAACTCGCGCGATGTGGCGCAAAGCGACGGCTTCATCCGCGAAGTCGACGATGCGGTGCGTCAGGATCAGGCGATTGATTTCTACAAGCGCTTTGGCAAGCAAATCGGCGCGGCGGTGCTATTGGCACTGGCACTGTTCGCGGGCTACCTGATCTGGGACCATTTCCGCCAAGCCGCCCGCGCCGAACGCGCTGAGAAGTTCACGCTCGCCCTCGATCAGCTCGAATCCGGCGGACTGGATGCCGCGTCGAAGGCTGCTGTGCCGCTCGCGGCCAGCGGCGATGACGGCACACAGACGGCGGCGCGCATGTTGCAAGCTGACATCGCCGAGGAACAGGGCAAGGCGGCCGAGGCGGTCAAGGCGTTCGATGCCGTGGCGGCTGACACGGCGGCTCCGCAGCCCTACCGCGATCTGGCGACCATCCGCAGCGTCGCCTTGCGCTTTGATGACCTGCCACCGGCAACCGTGGTTTCGCTGATGAAGCCGCTCGCCGAACCGGGCAAGCCGTGGTTTGGCAGCGCCGGTGAGCTGCTGGGCCTTGCCTATATCAAGCAGGGCAACAACACGCTGGCCGGACCGCTGTTCGCCGCGATCTCGCGCGACAAGACCGCGCCCGAATCGCTGCGCCGCCGCACCCGCCAGATGGCCGGACTGCTTGGCGTTGACGCTATTGACGATGTAAACGAAGCTGCAGCCAGCAATGGCGGCGGCAATGCCGGTGCGAATGGCCCGGCGCAGGCTGCGCAGTAAATGACGCGGCGACTGATTGAGAGGACTGCCTGCATGACTGCTGCAACGTCGAAAATGATCCCGGCCGCCCTGCTGATGGCGCTGGCGCTGTCTGGTTGCGGTGTGTTTGGTGGTAAGCACCGCCCGACCACACCGACCGTTGGCAACCGGGTGGCGATCCTGTCGCGGGTCGAATCGGGCGCGAAAGTCGATCCCGGCCTGGGCGCGGTCGAGGTCGTGCTGCCGCCGGTCGAGGTGAACCCTGATTGGCCTCAGGCAGGCAATACGCCGGGCAAGGCCTATGGCAACCTCGCCCTGTCGACCGCGCCATCGCGCATCTGGAGCCAGTCCATTGCCGGGTCCGGCCACCGCCAGCGTCTTGCGGCCGCACCGGTGATCGGCGGCGGGCAGCTGTTCGTGATGGACACCAACGGCGTCGTCCACGCCTATGACGCCGCCACCGGCGCACAGCATTGGACCGCCAGTTTCGAGATCAAGGGCGACGGTTCCAGCTCGGTTTTCGGCGGCGGCGCCAGCTATGACAGTGGCCACGTCTACATCACCACCGGCGTTGGCGAAGTCGCCGCGCTTGATGCCACTAACGGCAGCC
>JBDUBN010000386.1:0-2980 GCA_040004085.1 Novosphingobium sp. | reverse complement strand
GTTCGCGCGACGGCAGGGTGGCCGAGACGAGGAACTGGAATTCGGTGCGGAACAGGCCGATCCCGTCCGCTCCGGTCATGTTCAGCATCGGCATGTCATCGCGCAGACCGGCGTTCATCATGACCGTGATCCGCTGACCGTCGAGCGTGCGCGGCTCGACGTCGCGCATGGCGGCATAGGCCGCCTGGCGTTCGCGGCTGCGGGCAAAGCGCGTTTCGAACGCTTCGACCAGTGGCGGCGACGGGCGGACCGTGACCACGCCTTTTTCCGCATCAAGCAGCAAATGGTCACCCTCACGCACAACGCCGCGCAGGTTGCGCACCCGGCCCAGCACCGCCACGCCCATGGCCCGCGCGACGATCACCACGTGCGAGGTGAGCGAGCCTTCCTCAAGGATCACCCCCTTCAGGCGCCGCTTGTCATATTCCAGCAGTTCCGCCGGGCCCAGATTGCGCGCGATCAGGATGGCATCGCCGCGCAGGCCCTTGCTCGCCGCGGTGCCAAGTTGGCCAGAGACAGTGCGGAGCAGCCGATTGGCGAGATCTTCCAGATCGTGCATCCGGTCAGCCAGCAGCGGATCGTCGATCTTGCGCATCCGCATCCGGGTGTGCTGCTGAACCCGCTCAATCGCCGCCTCAGCGGTCAGGCCGGAATCAATGGCTTCGTTGATCCGCCGCGCCCAGCCTTCGTCATAGGCGAACATCTTGTAGGTTTCGAGCACCTCGTCATGCTCACCGCCGACGCCGAACTCAGTCTGGCTGGTCATGCGTTCGATCTGTTCACGCATCTTGTCAAACGCCAGATAGACGCGCTGGCGCTCAGCCTCGGTATCTTCGGCAACAATGTGTTCGATGGTGACGCGCGGCTGGTGGAACACCGCCACGCCGCTGGCCAGCCCCTTTACCAGCGTCAAACCCTGAAGCTGCGCGGGTCCGGTCTGCGCACTGGGCAGGCCAGCGGCATCTTCATCGTCGACGAGACCGGCGTTGGCGATCAGTTCGGACAAGACCATGGCCACTGTTTGCAAAGCCTCGATCTCAACGTCTTCATAGCGGCGCGGATCGACGTGCTGGACGCAAAGGACCCCGACCGCCCGTTCGCGCCTGATGATCGGCACCCCGGCGAACGAGTGGAACTTATCCTCGCCGGTTTCCGGGCGGTACGAAAAGTCCGGATGCGCGGTTGCTTCGGCAAGGTTGAGCATGTCGTTATTGGCAGCAATCGAGCCGACCAGCCCCTCACCAATGGCCATGCGGGTGACGTGGACAGCTTCCTGCGCCAACCCTTGCGTGGCAAAAAGTTCCAGCATTCCTTCGCGCAGCAGATAGATCGAACAGACCTCGCTATCGAGGCCGGTGCCGATTGCTGCGACGACATTGTTGAGCTTGGCTTGGGCATTACTGCGCGACGCCATAACCTCGTGGAGGCGGTTGAGGATGGTTCGGGCGGCGGCGACGGCTGACAACATGGTACAAGGCTAGACCATGGCGCAGCGTTTGGAAACGCGTCGCGTCGTTATTTGCACCCGTTCCGGTTTGAATGAGGCTTCGATTAACGTTCAGATATTCGGTACGTTGAGAAATTCAGGTGAATGAAATCGCCCCAAAGACGATGTCCTTGAGTTCAGGCACGCTGCGTCCATTCCGCATTGGCCACAAAAATGCAGCCAATGCGGACGGTTACTTTGATCAGTTTTGCAGCAATTCTTCCTTCAGCCGCAACTTGCGCTTTTTGAGCAACTGGATTTGGGCAAAGTCTGGGGAGGGACGGTTCATTTCCTGTTCGATCTGTCGTTGCAGACCAGAATGTTTGACCTGAAGGGCACTGGCATGAGTAGATTCCATGAGCACATCTCCTTGGCTTTAACGACGCCACCTTAATGGCGATCTGGGCCGAGCCAGCCACGCTACGGCCCACACGCTGTCCGGGTAGCCTCCCGTTGATTTCGACTCAGGCAGCAGGCCCCGACAGCGCAATTGTCATGCAAGCACATTACGATTATCTTGCGAAGCGAATACGCATTCGTTGCGGTGGAACCTGCTGCCCGTGCGGCGGATTGCACTGCCGCTGGCCAGGGCGATTCTGCCGAGGGATTCTGGAGGTTGAAACTGGCGCGTTAAACCTGCACGGGGTGCGAAGCTGAGGTGGCAGGCCCTTTCCTGCCCGGGATCAAAGGTTGGGCTGCGAGTGAGCGAAGAGGAATTGCGCAAGCGACTGGAAATGCTGCGGATTGAACATCGCGACCTTGACGCTGCCATAGATGCCCTCACCGTGGCCGGGTCGAGCGATCAGTTGCAGATCGCGCGACTGAAAAAGCGCAAATTGCTGCTGAAGGATCAGATTGCGGTGGTCGAAGACTACCTGATCCCGGACATTATCGCCTGATTTCAAATATCCCCTGCAAAGTGCCGCCAGTGCTCTGATCAAGGCAAATCCGTGCCGATCCGGCACAGTCCCGAATTGGCCGGTAATCTATCCTTGTGGGTGATTGAATCTTGCGATTCGCTAGGGCTATCGCGGGGCTATGGGACAAGCTGCCAACATCAACCCGAGGATCATTGAATCGCTTTATGCCGAAGGATTGCTGCTGTCGGATGAAGTGCGCGCGGCGTTTCGTATCGGCGAATTTGACAGCCCCGATCCTGAAGACGCCGGCCGCATCGCCTTGTCGTGCGAGGCGCTGCGCACCACCACCCGGATGATGCACGCCATCGCCTGGCTGCTTAACCACCGGGCATACTGCCGGGGCGAGATCAGCGAATTCCAGTTGCGCCGCCACGGCCGGTTATCGCCCGACTTTCCGGTCGCCGACGCTGACCGGCTGGCGCTATTGAATCCGGCCATTTGCGCACTGATCCAGTCGACCGAGCGGTTCTATGCCCGGCTCTCGCGCATCGACTCTGGCTGGCGGGACCGTGAAACTGGCTTGCCCCCGGCCTTCAAGCGCCTGCGCGAACGCTTGCGCGGGGCGGTGAGGTAA
>JBDUBN010000385.1:0-2981 GCA_040004085.1 Novosphingobium sp. | reverse complement strand
AATCATGGCGGCGCGTTTGTCAGCATCAAGCTCGCTGAGTTTCTCCACCAACAAACGGCCGCTTTTGCACTTCGCTCCCAACGGCAGATGTTCCCGATTGTCCGACACCCCGGACCCCACCGTGATGTGCAAAGATTATCCGCTTCTGGGCGGCAGAAGCCAAAGTTCCGACAACCGATCTGAAGGCGCGAAGCAGACAAGTGTTACAGCGCGCGCGAACGGCAGCTTACCGCATCTCGCCTGTCGAAAGCGGACTAACCGGAACGTCCACAACCCTGGCCATTCAGACCCCAACTGTCTGACGTCGGCTTTGGGCAAACTTTGCCGTTCGACAAACGGCCTCGGAACGGCAGAAAAGTCCCAAATCTCGCCGGGCGCGAGCGCAATCAAATAGCGTGCAGCAAGCTATGCTGTCAGCGCAAGAAACCCTGTGAATCTGGCCCGGAGATCGCTTCCCAATAGTCCGAGGGTGCCGGTATGCCGTTTCGCATTTCAATCAGCAGCGCGGGATTGGGCATCGAGAAGCGCGCATAGCGTCCGTCTTCGCAAAAACCGTAGCTGCGTGCCCATGCTTCGATGACATCCTCTGTCGTGGCCGCTGAGCAGGCGGCGGTTACTTTCTGGCAGAATTCAAGGGATCGCACGAGGATTGAGGGATCATCGCGTCGTGACAGCGCGCGCAGAGCATCGAAATAGTCGTTGCGGAACACGGTCGGGATGACGATGCGCGACAGGCCTGCCGCCAGCAGTTCCTTCGTCATCATGATTCGGCTGATACGCCCGTTGCCATCGTTGAAAGGATGGACGTCGACCAGCAGGAAATGAACGATGACGGCGCGGGAAAACGGGTCGGTGACAGAGCGCAGAATATTGACGCCTTCGCGCAGTGTGCCGCGCACCAGATCGGGATGGACGAACGCCGTGTTTCCAGCCTGATTGGGTTTGCTCTTGAAGGTGCCGGGCTCGATGGAAGGTCGCTGCGCCATCAGGGTGCGATGGCGCTCCTGCACTTCGTCGATGAAGGCTTCGGCATCCGTGACGAGGGCTGAGCGATTTCCCAGATCGATCAACTGAAGATAGGTTCCCAGCACATCGTGCCCGTCCTGGGGCCGGGCTTCAGGCACGCGTCCTTCGAAGACGATCTCTATCGCTTCGCCGATTGCGAACTCGGTGCCTTCAATGAAGTTCGAGAAATAGGCTTCGATGAAGGCACCGGCGCGGCTGCGCTCGGGTGTCACATCGACATTGGCAACGGTGTAGGGGGCGCGCGCTTGCAGAAACTCAACCAGTTTGACCACGCGGCCGATACAGGCGGCATCGACCGGATGGCCGTCCGCCCGCGCCTGGCCTTGCGGCGTTAGCGCCTTGGCTTCCCGTGTCTGGAGCAGGGTGCTGATCAAGGCGCCGAGGGCTTCGAACTCTTTTTCGCGGCCGACCAGCGGAGCGAGCATCCGGGCCTTGTCTCGGATGACGTTGAGATGGTTTACGCCATGGGTCGTGCATAGACTGTCGAGCCGCTTTTCCACTTCCGCCGGACCGAGCGTGCGCGCGGGGCCACCGGCGCGGCTGCGTGACGGTGCCATGTTATCCAGCAGTCGACGGGCTTCGCTGGCAAGGTGCGTTCCGAGATAGGGGATATCGTCCTGCACCGGCCCGGCTCCCTCGCGAATGCTGATGACCAGTCCGGGCAGGGCAATGGTGGCGCGGCTGCGGGGCGCACTCACGAATATGATGGCATCGCCGACCGCAGCACCACTCGAGCGATCGCGCCATGGTTGGGCCTCGATTCCCGATCGATCGGTTACGACACCGTCGGAGACGAGGTGGGCGACAATTTTCGGCCAGTTCCGCAGCACCACGGTTGCCACTGCTTCATCGGTGGGCTCGAGATAGACACCAGGTATCAGGCGCTCGAGCTTGCCTGCCGCATGGTCGCGGCGGATTTTCCGGTCCTGTGCCTCGTCGCCCGTTCCGGTGAAGAAAATGTGCGCCATTGTCGCCTTAGCTCCCGTTGATATCCGAAATTTGTCCGTCAACATCGCGTAATATCAAATTATGTCCGCATTAGTCGCGTAAGCCCTATGGGAGATGGGGGCAAGAGTTCATCTTGATCGTCCGTCAAATTCTCCTAAAGCTAAAAAACGTCCGCCGCCTTCGCGTAAGGGTTAGCCAATGATCAAACGGCTTGTTCGCTTATGGCGCGATTCATCGGCCAGGTTTGGCGTGGCGAATAGGCTGGGGTAATATGGCGAAGTCGGTTGTCTTTCTGGCTCAGAGCAAATTTTCCCCATCAATCGCGGAGCAGCGGGCAAAATGCGCGGGGCCTGATGATGAGGTGATCCTGGCAGGCGAGGTTCGGTTCGCCGATCTTGTCAAGGCAACCGTTCGTAACAAGCATATGCTGCGCAGCGGCGATCGGTTGAAGCTCTACGATCTCAATTCGCTGATTCTCGCTTCCGGTTCGCTGGTCCGTCTGCTGACCAGACTGTTACGCAACGGTGTCACCATCGAACTGTGCGCCGAACATCTCGTCATCACGCCCGAGGCCGATGATCCGGTTTTTCGCACGTTGGTGTTGCTCGATAACCATCAGCGCGCCGTCCACGCCGTCCGCACGCACGGACCGGAGGTGAAGACGGGGCGAAAGGCGGTTCTCAAAGACGATCAATGGGCCGACATTTCGGCCATGCTTGCCGCCAAGACGTCGCTGGCAGCGATAGCGGGCCAATATGGCGTTGGCCGCACGACCCTTTTCAATTTCGTGCGACGTATGCGGGCGGCGGGTGCCTCAGGTGAAAAAGCAGTCGATTGAAATTTCGAAGAAGAGCGCGAGCGCCATCAGGTCAGATAACAGCGCAGCACCTGGCTTGCCGTCCATGATTTGCAACAATCTGATTTCAGGGACTTTTGTGTGCTGGCTAAGCAATCCGACCTCGATCTTTCCGCTTTCCATCCGTTCGAGAACGGCTTTGCGGAACTTG
>JBDUBN010000384.1:0-2992 GCA_040004085.1 Novosphingobium sp. | reverse complement strand
GTCTCGTAAAATTCAAGCGCCTTGGCGGCCGACAGCGCATAGTTGCCGCCCGAGCCAATTGCCGCGATCGCCGCGCCGTCGGTCGCTTCGGGTTCCAGAACATCACCGTTGCCGGTCAGGATCAGCAGCACGTCGGCATCGGCGACGATCATCAGGGCTTCGAGATTGCGCAAGTATTTGTCCGTCCGCCAGTCCTTGGCGAGTTCCACGGCGGCGCGCATCAGTTGCCCGCGATGTTGCTCAAGCTTCTTTTCCAGCCGCTCAAACAGCGTAAACGCATCGGCGGTGGCTCCGGCGAAACCGCCGATCACCTTGCCGCCCTCACCCAATCGCCGCACCTTGCGCGCGTTGGGCTTCATCACGGTGTTGCCCATCGAGACCTGACCGTCACCCGCGATGACCGTCTTGCCGTTTTTCTTCACCCCGATGATGGTGGTGCCGTGCCACTGGATCAGGCCGTGGCTCGCCGTGCTGTCATTCATGCAGCCGAATATGGGAGTCTTTCAGCCCCGTTCAAGGACAAAGCGCCGACTTTGATCAGATCAAAGCCAGCGCCCTACGTTCTTGAATTTTCGCCATTTCAAAGCTGCCGGATATTCCATCCGGTACGCAGCTTAGCTGCCGTTTGGACCCCGGCCCGGCGCGCTTGGTGCCTGACCGCCCATGCCGGGCGCACCGACCGAGCCGATGTTGCCGAACAGATCTTCAAAGAAGCTGCGGTCGCGGCCGAGCGTCGGCGTCTTGTGGCCGTCGGGGCTGAGGCTGGCGATCTTTTCCGTGCCGCGGCGATCGATGCCAGCGACATTGCCCGCCGCATCAAACCGCACGCGCAGAACCAATTGCGTCTTGGCACGCGGCCTGCCGAACGGCGCCTGCACCGTATCGGTCGACACATAATACCACGCAGGTTGCCCATACTGGCTGATAAATGTCGGGCGGCCAAGCGAGCGCTCAACCGAAACCTTGTTGTCGATTCCCGGCTGAATACCGTCGACCAGCGCGGTGTCGACCAGATAGCCGCGATGGTCCTTGATCGAGGCGCAGCCGCCCAGCGCGGCCAGCAGCGCCAGCGCGCCCAAAATCACCGGCGCTTTACCTGATGTCATCCGCCGAATATCCTGCATGCAAAGCTCCGCGCGTTCCTGTCGGTAACAAACCCCTAAGCGCGGCATTGCCAGCGCCCGGTTTGATCCTGTATCGGCGCCTGCCTTAGGGCCATGCGCGCCGGTTCGCAATGGCGCTTGGGCTGTGCGGCTTGAATTGCCGCTGAACGAAAGGGCCGATCTGCGATGTCATTCCTCAAGCGCCTGCTAAAGCCGCGCGCCGACGACCTCGCGCCCTATCGTCCGTTGTGGCACCGCATCGTCGCGCTGGCCCGCGATCCACGCTGGTATGCCGATGCGGGCGTCGAAGACAGCGTGCCCGGACGGTTCGATGCGGTGACCTTGGTGCTGGTCGCGGTGATGCTGCGGATGGAGCGGGAACCGGCGTTGATTGAGGCTTCAGTGCGGCTCACCGAACTGTTCGTCAGCGATATGGACGGCCAGTTGCGGCAAAGCGGCGTTGGCGATCTGGTGGTCGGGAAACGGATGGGCAAGTTGATGGGCGTGCTGGGCGGCAGGCTCGGCGCTTACCGCGAAGGGCTGGCGGCGGCGGACAATGACGCCCTGGCCGCAGCGGTGGGCCGCAATGTCACGCTGCTGGCCGGGGCAAAGCCCGATGCGGTCGCTGCCATGCTGCGCCACTTTGCCCAGAATCTGGCGTCACGCGATGCGGCGGCGCTGATGGCCGGGGAGATCGGATTGTGAGCGACGCCGTTCCCGAATTCAGCCGACCCGCCGATATCCGGGCCATTGACACCGCGCCGCTTCCTCTGGTGGCGAGCCCACAGGAATGCGCCGCCCTCGCCCGGCGATTCGGCATTGTGTCCGTGCAAAAGCTGGAAGCCCGCATCGCGCTCGAAAAGCAGGGCGAAGCGGTGGCCGCGACCGGCACGATGGATGCGCAGTTCGTCCAAAGCTGCGCCATTTCGGCGGAGGATCTGCCGGTTACGGTGCATCAAACGCTGAACTTGCGTTTCATCCCCGCCAGCGCAGCGCAGCGCAGTGAAGCCGAGATTGAGCTGGAAGCCGATGACCTCGACGTCATCGACTTTACCGGCACCTCGTTCGATCTGGGCGAGGCGGTGGCGCAGACGCTGGCGCTGTCAATCGATCCGTTTCTTGAAGGCCCGGACGCCGACCGCGTGCGCCGCGAACTGGGGCTTAACGACCCCGGCGCCAGCGGACCGTTCGCCGCGCTGGCTGCATTGAAGAAGCCGAACTGATCAGAACGGGATATCGTCGTCCAGATCGTCGGCAAAGCCGCCAGCCGGAGCGCCGCCGCCCGACGAACCGCCGCCCTGATTCCAGCCGCCGCCTGCACCGCCGCCGCCTGAACGACCACCGCCCGAACTTTCGCCGCCGTAACCGCCACTACGCTGGCCGCCACCGCCGCTGCTGGGCGCGTTGTCGAGCATCGTCAGCACGCCGCCAACGCCTACCGAAATCTCTGTGGTGTAGCGATCATTGCCCGAGGCATCCTGCCACTTCCGGGTGCGGAGCTGGCCTTCGATGTAGACCTTGCTGCCCTTTTTCAGATAGCGCTCGGCCACGCCTACCAGGCCGTCCGACTGGAGTACGACCGAATGCCACTCGGTCTTTTCCTTGCGTTCACCGGTGTTCTTGTCTTTCCAGTTTTCCGAGGTGGCAATCCGCAAATTGCAGATGCGGCCCCCGTTCTGGAACGACTTGACCTCTGGGTCCTGCCCCAGATTGCCGACGATTATGACCTTGTTGACGCTGCCTGCCATTTTTTCCTCTTTGCCCTACAGACCAAGGGCAATCGCGCCCCAGTAGGTGATTCCCGCGAAGATGTAGGCCAATCCGAACAAGTAGAGCAACATGAACGCGGGCCATTTCCACCCGTTTGTTTCGCGGCGAGTCACCGCGAT
>JBDUBN010000383.1:0-3000 GCA_040004085.1 Novosphingobium sp. | reverse complement strand
GCGCGCGTGTCCAGCCACGTCGTCAGGCTCCCGTCGCGTATGTCGATGCCGAAAGACTCGCCGAATTGGCTGAGCATTCCCTTGGACATGAGTAGCAGCGCACAGACCGCCCTCACTTGGCCATCCGGGATGCGCGCGGTAACGATGCGCAAGCTGGAGAGCCCTTCGCTTCCCGCCGCACGCAGCAGGGCATGATCGCTCAACAAGGGCTGAACGACACAATCTGTGCGCGCCAAATCGGTCAGCAGTTCATCCAACGTGGGATGAATTGTGGTGCCATCACTATAGCCTTCGCCAGCACTGTGGGTAGCCCAGCGCCAGATCGCGGCTCCCTCGCCTTGTTGGCCGCGCAGGCTTTTGACGAACAGGCTGCGTCCACTGGCAGCCTTACGGTCAATTGGCAGCAAGCTCTCACCCCTTGCAAACGCGGCATAAACCGGAACCGCCCGCAAGTTCGCCCGCTCGCAAAGTTGAAAAAACCGGGCCTTGTCCTGCACGTCATCGCCATCTGCGCCGTTCAGCCGGTTCAACGCCTGCCATATCCGCGAATCGCGATTGAACAACAGTTGCGGCGCCATGTCTGGGGCAACGCCTGCCTGCATCCCCAGCCATTGCAATTCGCCGGGACGCGCATTGTGCGTTAGCGCTGCTCCGTAATAGCTGCAGAACTTGCCCCAGGCGCTGGCTCCGGCCTCTGCCCGGTCCTTGCGGCTGGCTGTTATCGCATAAGACAGGCTGGCGACGGGCCAGCACAGCAGCAACAGCCACCAGCCGACTACCCGCGTAACCGGCCTGCGCCCCCGCAGTTCCGCTTTGAGGCCAAAAACGCGCAACCGCTCAAGCGCAGTGGGATAGCGCGCCGTGACAAAGGGCAAGCCGCTGCGCCAGATCCACGAATATCGCTTTTTCAATTGCGCCAGATGTGCGAACAATTACGCGTCCCTTCAACCGCTGCGAACGACATCCGGATGCCGCCAGTAACGATATGACAGGCCAGACCATGTATTTCTATCGCTTGTGTGGAATAAACCTCGCGAGTGAACTGCGCCTTCCGGAATTATCGCCAGTACTGGCGCCTGAACTGGCATCCGAACTTTCAAGCAAAGACTTGTCGCCAGATGTGGAGTTCGTCTTTGGGCAAGTCCATCCATTGGTCGAACCGAGCCACACGATCCGGTCCTATCAGATGCAAGGCGACGCCGCGTTTCTGTGGGACGTCAAGGATTATGGCCGCTATCTGGTGACCGGCGGCAACCGCATCACGGTGGACCCGGCCCCGAATGCGAGCGAACTGGCGGCGCGTGCCGTGCTGATCGGGCCTATCCAGTCAATCCTGTGGTATCAGCGTCGCCAAGTGGCGCTACATGCATCCGCCGTGCTGCGACAGGGCGCGGCAATTTGCATTTCGGGCAAGTCGGGTGCGGGCAAATCGGTGGTGACCGCGCTTTTGGCCGAGCGCGGTTTTCCGGTCATGGCTGACGACTTGTGCGTGCTCGGCAGCGGCGATACTGAAGTCCGGATACTGCCCGGCTATGCGGCCCTACGGCTGTGGGACGATGTGTCAGAGCAGTTGCCGGGCCTCCGCAAGTTGGAGCCGGTCCATATCAACGGCCAGAAATCGCTGGTGTCCTTTGGCGATGCCGCACCGCTGCCGGAAAGCTTGGCGATCAGCGATCTGGTGCTGCTGAACGCGCGGGGAGGCGAATTTTCCATCGAGCGATGCAGCGAGTTTCAACTGCTCCAGCGCTGGGGTGAACTGGCACACCTGCCGCTGGCTGCCCGGGCGATGGGACGAATGATGCAGATCGTCCAGCAGCTTCACGGACTGATCGCAGGCGGAACGCGCGTATGGTCGGTGACGCTGCCAGATGACCTTGCCGCCACTCGCACGGCAATCGACCCGCTGCTCGCCGCGCTTGACGCACCCTGAGCGCGAACCTGCCAAGCCGTTAAATTTGCGGCAACAAACCTGCCGACCTCGTGCAACGAATCTGCCCGAACGCCAAACATTCGATAGCAATTTCGGCTAAAACCGGGTTAAACGCAGCGCACTATTGAATCACAACAGGACTCACGCTGTCAATGTCTGGAAACTCTGCCCACAAAGTCAGCATGAGCAAGCACTTATCGAAATCCGCAGCCGCCATATTATGCGCTGGCGGATTACTGATGATCGGCGGCTGCAACAAGACCCCGGGCGGGCAAGTTGTTGCGGTGATGAATAACCAGGAAATCACCCGGCTCGAACTGCAGTCAGAGGCCCAGCAGGAAAACCTGCCGGCCAACCTTGACCCTCGCGTCATCTCGCCGATGCTGTTGCAACGGATCATCGATCGTAACATCATGGCCGATCTGGCGCGCGAACAGGGGCTGGATCGCAGCCCTCAATACGTCACGCGGCGGCGGCAGCTTGAACAGTCGCTGCTGGCCGAATTGGCCCTGCGCAAGCTGACCGGTGATATGAAAGATCCATCCCCGGCAGAGGTCAAGGCCTATATCGATAACAACCCGATCCTGTTTGCCAATCGTGAACACCTGAAGCTGGACATCGTCCACTTCAGCAAACCGCTGAGCCGCCAGAAGATCCTTGAACTGACAGCGCTGCCTTCAATCGATCAGGTGGACCAGCGGCTCCGTCAGGAAAACGCGGGCGCGCGGCGGCTTACGACGGTGCTGGATACCGGCACCATTGACACCGGTGTGGCCAAGCAGATTGCGGCCCTTACTCCCGGCACGATTTTCGACCTCTCGGCTGGCGGGATGACGTTTATCGGCACGGTAGTTGCCCGTGAAAACGCCAGTGTGCCGCCCAACCTGTGGCCGAAGATCGCCGCCAATTCGATTATCAACGAGCGCGCGCTGAAAACCGTGGGCACGACGTTGAGCGAACTTCGCTCACGCGCGAAGATCACTTATGCTCCCGCCTACCGTCCGCCAAATACCAATTAGAGCCAGATGACGTTAGATTGCACCGCCGTGACGGAGCCAAATTTGGTTCAG
>JBDUBN010000066.1:0-10127 GCA_040004085.1 Novosphingobium sp. | reverse complement strand
CCCGCAGTAGCAATATTCTAACCGCACGACATTTTATTACGCGATGGGCAACGAGTCAACGGCGTGCTTCAAACCGCAATTGGTGCCGAGATGGGCGCGGCAGGGTGATAGCCGGTCACCGCGAAATCCTCGATCCGGTAATCGAAAATCGACGCTGGGCGACGCAGAATGTCCAGCTTCGGCTCGCCGGACGGTGCGCGCGAAAGCTGCTCTGCGACCAAAGCGGCGTGGTTGAAATAGAGATGCACGTCGCCCCCCATCCACACCAGCTCGCCCGGTTCCAGATCGCACTGCTGCGCCAGCATCCGCACGAACAGCGCCGCGCTCCACAAGTTGAACGGCAGACCCAGCGCTACGTCGCAACTGCGCTGGTAGAGCAGACCGTTGAGCCGTCCGTTCGCGACATGGAACTGATAGGTCTTGTGGCACGGCGGCAGCGCCATCGCGTCGAGCTCGGCGACGTTCCAGCCTTCGACGATGTGGCGGCGGCTGCCGGGGTTGGCGCGCAGGCTTTCGACGACTTGCGCGACCTGGTTGATCCCTCTGCCGCGCCGGAACAGGCCATTGCCGGTCGGCTCGTAAGTCGCCCAATCGACCCACTGCTTGCCATAGACCGGCCCGAGATCGCCCCACTCGTTTGCGAAAGCTTCGTCCTCGACGATTCGGCGCGAGAACTCAGCGCGGGAGATGGTGCAGCCGGTCGCCTTGCAATAGCGGTCGAGCGGCCAGTCGGTCCAGATTCCGACACCCTGCGCGCACAGCGCCCGGATGTTCGTATCCCCGGTCAGGAACCACAGAAACTCGCGCGTCGCGGTCTTCCAGTAGACCCGCTTGGTGGTCAGCAGCGGCATCAGTCCGTCGCTCAGGTCGAACCGCAGCGTCGCTCCAAACACCGAGCGCGTCCCCACCCCGGTGCGATCGCCGCGCTCATCGCCGTGCTCCCAGATGCGGCGCATCAGGTCGAGGTACTGCGATTCGGGATGATCGCAGATCGACGGCTCGAATCGGGTTGCGGGGGCAGCTGCCATGGCCTCACGCTAGACCGCCAAACGCCCGCTTGCCACCCCGCGCACCCGCGACTATAGGCCCGCTCCTGCCTCGGCGGCCCGGGTTCTCGGATCGGGGTCACCAGCATCGGTCGGGGAATAGCTCAGCCTGGTAGAGCACTGTCTTCGGGAGGCAGGGGCCGGAGGTTCGAATCCTCTTTCCCCGACCATTATATCGGTGACTTGTAAGTCATTGATATAAATTATAAAAAATGACCGATTTTGACCTGTGCAGGAACTGTGTAGAATTTTTTTCAGTGGTTTCTAAAACGCGGTAACCTGAAACTGCCACCTCTTCGTTATTATCAGCCAATTATGGGTTGAGCTTCGGGTGGGAATAAACGCATCCAGCCACTCCGATTTCCAGGCGTTAGATGCATCCGGAAATCGTGAGCCAGGCAGAAACCAATTAGATTACGGAGCATTTGGTTGAGCCCGAGGCCAAGTTGGCACGCGAACTCCCCGGCTCTTCGGCAGCCAATCAAAATTTGGCTCGCGCACTCACAAAAAAGCTTCGCCCTGATTCCGGAAAGCCGTCCGTCAATACATAGTTATCATCGAACAGGTTACGCGCGCCAATGCCCAGCTCGATGCCGTCGCTGACGGCGTAATCTATGCGCAGATAGGCTGTGACGTAGTTGCCGGTCTGATAATAGACCGGCGTTGCCGCCGTGGTGGAGGTCACGCGGTCTGAACCAATATCGAGGCTCGGCAGTACGCGCAAACTTTTGACTGGCTTCCAGTCGGCATAGAGAAAAGCTTTGTGCGTTGGAACGCCAGTCAAGGCGAAGACCGGCACGGCTGTGCCCGGTGCGGCCCCGGTGATGTCGAAGGTGCGGTGGATATAGGTGTAGTTCGCGCCAAACTCGAAGGTGGGGCTGACGGCAGCCGTCAACGCAATCTCTCCGCCGTAATATTCGGCATTGCCAAGGTTTTGGCGCTGGGTACTGTTCGCCGGGAAGCCTGCAGGGCGCACCGAGACAATCGCGTCCCGAATGTCGCTGAAGAACAAAGCACCTTCGACCCGGAAAGCGCCAAAGATCCTGCTCACCCCAAGTTCGTAGTTGGTCGCGCATTCAGCCCTCAGCCCCGGATTGGACGCAGCGGTGCCAAACTGAGTGCTGAACCGCTCAAAGATGGTCGGAAATCGCGCGCGCGAGGAGACGCTGGCGTTGACGCGGGTATCGGCATCTGGTGTCCAGACGAGCTGGCCTTGCGCGTTAAATGCTTCTGCATTCTTCAGGGGATAGCTGAATAGGCTAGCTGCCCCGCCTGTTGGCGGTGTGCCGTATTCTTCGGCCTGCTTGAGATCGCGCCAGTCAAAGCTCGCTCCGACCGTGAGGCTCAGTTCGGGCGAAATGGCCAGCCGGTTTTCGGCGACGATACTGTAGGTGTCCTCTACATTGGTCTGCCGTGGTTCGATGAAGCCCGACGGAAAGCTCTGCTGCCATTCGACATGCTTGTCGCGGCGGTAATGCGCCGCAATGGTCAGCCGGTTGGCATCGCTGACATCGACGCCGAGTTCCGTTGATCCGCCCCACGCATTGTCGGCATAATAGCTGTTGAATGCGCGGCCCAGCGTTTGCGTGGTCTGGGTGCGGTTGTCGAATGAGCGCAGCAAATTGTCGAAGCTGTTGTAATAAATGCGCGTCTTGAGCGTCGCGCGTTCGCCCAGCGCGGTCGTCGAGAGGAAATAGAGACTGTCGATGTTCCAGTAGGGCCAAGACCAGTTACGCTGGCTGGCGACCGCATCGGTCACATGCAGCGGCGCGTTCTTAGACCCTTCCTGCCTCGTATAGCTCAGCGCATATTCGTCAGTATCGTTGGGCGTGAAACCCGCCTTGACGTTCAGCCGCCAGTCCTCAGTGCGGGAGAACTCGCGCGCGCCGCCATCCTCTGCTGAGCCGGTGATGGGGGTGTAGCCGCCCGCCAGATCCCAGTGATCCTGAAAATTGCGGGCGTAGCTGGCCTGCGCATACCATTTCTCATGCGCCGTGCCGATTCGGCCATAGGCGGTATAACCGGCATATTCGGCGCCGCGATCAAGGTTGAGCGTGCCGCGCACCTCGCCCTCAAGCGATTCGGTCGGCTTGCTGGTAACAAGGTTGATGGCTCCGCCCATCGCGCCGGGGCCGTCCAGCACAGAGGTATAACCCTTGGCGACCTGAACTTCGGCAATGTCAGGCGTAAGAAAGCGGCCAAAATCGAGCCGGTTGTCTGCAGGCAGATAGACGCGGATGCCGTCAATCGAGAGTGGCACCTGAAACCGGTCAAAGCCGCGCACGAAGATCAGGCGCTCGTTGCGCGATCCGCCGCTGTTTGACGCGGCAACGCCGGGGATGACGTTAACCGCTTCATCCAGAGTGGGCCGGTTGAAAGCGTAGATGGCTTCCGACGTCAGCGTTTCTCCGCTGATTTCGATCCCCTGCGGGCGTTGCGCTGTGACGACAATCTGGCCGAGGGTGAATGTGCTTTCATCTTCAGGAGCAACCGGCGGCTCGTCCGCCCAAACACCAGTCGATGATGCAAGGCAGGCGATGGCGGAGAGTGAAGAAATGAAACGCACGATGGCCCCTTTGAATAGTATTGCCGCTGGCGACGAGTCGCTATATTCACGCAGATATAGGAAAGCGAAATGAGGTCAATCGTGCGAACAATTTTAGGGGCAGCGTTTCTGGTAGGACTTGCCGTGTGCGCGCCGGCTATGGCGCAGATGCAGGAAGCAGCGCCAACATGCCCGGCCCCTGTCGCACCCGTAGGCGCGCTCGCGCCCTGGACTGCACCCACCGGGATGCAGGCTGTCGGGGATCAGCGACGTGTGCCGAGCGCTCGACTCTTGACTGGACATGCCGCGCACCTGACCTTGCTTCAAACGCCGGATGTCCATTATCCGTTGCGACCGGAAAAACCGGGCGGTTCAGTCAGCTATGGCGGGCTGGCCCAGATCGTAGTGCGAGAAGCAGGCACTTACCGCGTGGCGCTTGGCTCGGCGGCGTGGATCGACGTTGTGACGGGGAAAAGAGGCCTCATGCCTGTGACATTTGGCCGGGGGCCGGATTGCACGGGCATTCGCAAAATGGTCGATTTTGTCCTGACGCCGGGGCGTTACACGTTGCAGATCGCCGCCAATGGAACGCCTGACGTCACCGTGCTGGTCGCGCGCCTTCCCTGACGTGATGCGGCTTATCCTAATTGTTGCGGCAGGACTATCGCTCGCGGCGGCTTCACCTATGGGATGGCGGTGGCCCTTGCCCGAAAGCGTAGCCTCACCGCCCGTTCCTGCGGACAATGCGCTGTCATCGGCCAAGGTCGAACTGGGCAGACGGCTGTTCTATGATGCCGATCTGTCGGCAGACGGTACGATGTCTTGCGCCAGTTGCCATGTCCAACGACACGCCTTTGCCGACAGCATCGCCACGCGCGGGGGCATCAATGGCGATGCAGGGCGTCGCAATGCGCCGGGGCTTGGCAATGTTGCGTGGCTGTCTCCACTGACTTTTGCCGATCCAGCCGCGACCACGCTGGAGGTGCAGGTCCATACGCCCATTTTAGGGACGCATCCGGTTGAGATGGGCATGGCACAGCGGCAGCCGGAGATCGGGCAACGGCTTGGCAAAGATGCTTGCTATCGCCGCATGTTCGCCAAAGCCTTCCCCGAAAGTGAAAGCGTTATCACCTTCACGAGCGTAGCCCGAGCTCTGGCCAGCTTTCAGCGCACAATGGTTTCGTATAGCAGCAACTTTGACCGTGAGGTGCTGTCGGTTGAGGCCCGCGCCGGACGCGTATTGTTCAATCGCGATTGCGCATCATGCCATGCAGGTCCGCAGTTCACGGACCTGTCCTATCACCGCATTGGGCCAGCCGATGTGAGCGCTACGGATCAGGGGCTGTTTGAAGCCACCGGCATTGAGGCAGATCGCGGCAAATTTCGCACGCCGTCCCTCCGCAATGTCGCACTAACCGGTCCGTGGTGGCATGATGGCTCTGCCGCGACGATGGAAATCGCCCTAACGAGGCATGGCCTATCGCACATTGCGCGCGAAACTGCCGAAATCGCTGCCTTTCTCGATGCGCTTTCCGACCATGAGTTTACCGAGCGGAGATCGCTGTCGATGCCCGACCGCGCTTGTGGCAAGCGGCTGTAGCAGCGCTCAGAGCGCTACTATCTTGGTCGCCAGCCGTTCTACTTCCGCCCGGTCGTGGCTGACATAGAGAATGGGCAGCTTCAATTCGTCACGCAGGCGTTCGATCACGATCATGATCTCCTCCCGTCGTGTGGCATCGAGCGATGACAAAGGTTCGTCCATAAGGAGAAAGCGCGGGCCGCTCAGCAGCGCGCGGCCAATCGCGACGCGCTGCGCCTCGCCGCCCGACAGACTGCGCGGCCAGCGGTCAAGCAAATGCGCGATGCCAAGAAAATCGGTTGCCTCGTCGAGCGTCATGAACCGTTGCTCTGGATTGGCGAGTTTACAGCCGTAAAGCAGATTGTCGCGCACGCGCTTGTGCGGAAACAGGCGTCCATCCTGAAAGACATAGCCCGCGCGGCGCACCTGCACCGAAACGTCGATATTTGCGCCAGCGTCAAACAGCACCTCGCCGTCCACAACGATGCGCCCGCGATCTGGCCTCAACAGCCCTGCGACCATATTCAGCACGGACGTCTTGCCCGCACCGGACGGCCCGAACAACGCTGTCAGCCTGCCATGACTGGCGAACTCCGCATTGATGGTTGCGGTGCCTAGCTTGCGCTGAATGTTCACCTCAAAGGGCATGGCCACCCCGCCCAAAACCTGCACGTCGCGACAGCAGTTCTGACGCGACCAGCGCAATCAGTGAAAGTCCGACGGCAATAATCGACAGCCTAGTCACCAAAGCATCGCCACCGGGGAGCTGCAAAGCGCTATAGATCGCAATGGGCAGTGTTCGTGTTTCGCCGGGGATGTTGGAAACGAAGGTGATCGTCGCACCAAACTCGCCAATCGAGCGGGCAAAGCCCAGCACCGCCCCCGCCAGCACGCCGGGAAAAGCAAGCGGAACGGTGATGCTGGCAAATGTGCGCAAACGCGAAGCGCCCAGCGTTTCCGCCGCATGTTCAAGTCTGCGGTCCACAGCCTCAATGGAAATTCGCATTGCGCGCACCATCAATGGCAGCGCCATGATTGCTGCTGCCAGCGCCGCGCCCGTCCAGCGGAACATGAAAGTCAGACCGAACCAATCGGCGAAAAAGCGCCCTGCCGGACCATTCGTGCCAAACGCCAGAAGCAGCAGCCAACCCGTCACCACCGGTGGCAGCACGAGCGGCAGATGCACTAGCGCATCAAGCAGCACCTTGCCTGGAAACCGCCCCCGCGCCAGCAGCCAGGCCAGCGCAAAGGCAATCGGCAACGTCAGTCCCACCGCAACCGCGCTGACTTTCAGCGAGAGAAGGATGACCTCCCATTCATCGACGGTGAACAGCAACGACCTGCCAGCCTCAGCGCGTCGTGAAGCCGCGGCGGGTGAAAATGGCCTTGCCGTCGCGCGAAAGCAGGAAACGACGGAACCCTTCGGCGTCCGGGCTAGTCGATGCCTTCAATATCGCGATGGGATAAGTGATCGCCGGATGACTGTTAGCAGGAAACGTCCCGATCACGCGGACGCGCGTGGAAGCCCGTGCATCGGTTGCATAGACAATCCCGAACGGTGCTTCGCCGCGTTCGACCAGCGCCATCGCGGCGCGGACATTTTCGGCCCGCGCAATCTTGCCCTGCACCGATGTCCATATGCCGAGATTCTCAAGCGCGGCCTTGCCATATTTGCCGGCAGGAACGGCATCGGGATCGGCCATCGCGAGCCGTCCAGTCCCAAGCGCTCGGGCCAGCGGGAAATTGCGCCCGATGGTCAGGCGCGCCCTGCTGGATGCTGGCGCGATCAAAACCAACTGGTTGGACAGAAATGAAACTCGCGATCCGGCACGGATCAGTCCTTTGCCCGCCACATAATTCATCCATTCTTCGTCTGCTGATACAAAGATGTCGGCGGGCGCGCCGGACTCAATCTGGCGGGCGAGTGCGGGAGACCCGGCAAATGACACGACTGGCATTGCGTGCTTGCGCGCCGCCCATACATCCGCAGCCTCGGTCATCGTCTCTTGCAAGCTTGCGGCGGCCAGCACCAACGGGCCACGTTGCTGCGCCGATGCGGTGCCAAAGCCGGCAAGCCCAAGGGCAATGAATAGCGAGAGTTTACGGAACAACGACAAGACCAATCACCTGAATGTAGCTATGTCTTGCCGTATATAAGAACAGCTCTTCAAGTCCAACTGGAAAGGTCAGATCTTCTGGCTGGCCTTGGGTGTAGATAGCATCGCATTTGCAAGCGCCTTGCTGTCCACGCAGTACGATGCACCCGTCACCCGTTCCTGCAAGCTGCGATAGTGGAGCAAAACCGATTCTCCCAACGGCGTCACACGCGCCCCGCCCCCTCGCGCACTACCGGGCGTCGTTTCGACAAGCGCCTCCAGCCAGCAACGATTCATTGTATCGACCAGCAGCCAGGCACGTCGATAACTCATCTGAAGCGAACGCCCCGCCGCCGAAATAGAGCCATGTTCACGGATCGCATCGAGCAGGTCAGCCTTGCCCGGACCCATCGCGATTTCGTCGGCGCAATAAAGTTGTATTTTGATTTTGAGGGATGCTGGAGATGTCATGAGTTTGTGCTGTTGTCGTTCCGCCAATGTGCAACCTGTATCGAAAGTGGCCAGCAAATGGCAGATTGTCGCTTGCTGGCGCCATAAAATCGGACTGCCGGAAAACAGCCGCCCTCGAGCTAGTGGTTAGATCGCAACGAATGAGTCCCTCGGAATCCCCCTTCAGGCGCGCGGATTTCTGACGTTTTCAGTGGGAACCATCCTTCTGAATATCCATTAGCATAAAGCAATGGTAAACTCTAGAATTTGGGAAGTCGTTTTGCGACCGTGATGGATTGAACGATGGCTACGTCGGTCGCTGCGACACGCTCGAACCGGTCGGTCATCTTTTCAATGTCCTCCAACTCTCCGACCAAAACCGTCGCAAGAAAGCAGTCCTGTCCCGTCACCCGCAAGGCCTCAATGACCTCCGGGCTATCTTTAAGCATCTGCTCCACTTTTTTGACGTCGCCAGGCATGGCGTAAAACCGCACATGCGCCGCGACATTGAGGCCAAGAGCTTTGGGAGTGATTGTGATCGTATAGCCTTGGATCGCGCCGCAATCTTCGAGCTTGTGAATACGCTCGGTCACGCTGGGGCTCGAAAGCTCGATCTGCTCTGCAAGATCCTTGAGCGTCACACGCCCATTTTCGGTCAACGCCGTGATTATAGCTCGATCGGTCTTGTCGATGGGCCGGTTTACATAACGGCTTCGGTTCATATTTAGGTCCTAGCTGGTTGACACCGGCGAGGCCTTGGGATTGCGAAGGCGATTGTTCGTTTTCGCCTTAGTTATCCAAACTCGGACCATGATTCGGGCGGACAGCGAACCCACCCTGTGACGAACACACAGCCCTCAGGGTCAGGATTGAAGGTCAAAGACGCTTCCAGCTTTCGATAGACACGACGAAACACCTGGAATGCCTTTGTGAATCCATAGCTGACCTGTTCTCCTAGCGGCTACCAATGGTTCAATAGTCGGGCAGAGTATTACTGCTCCAAATCAGAGCTTTGGGGGCGACTCATGGTGAACTGGAAAGCATATTTACGTTCAGATGCCGTGGCAGGGAGCGGTGCCACATAATGGCCTATTCTTCGGCTGCCTTGCTTGCACTGGCGGCGCAATGCGCCCCAAGTGTCGCACCCGAAACAGTGCTTGCGATTATCCAGACCGAAAGCAGCGGCGAGCCATTCGCGCTCAATGTAAACGGTGGTCGGCAACCCGCGCGGCAAAGCAACGCCGCCGATGCGTCAGCCACGGCGCGGCGTTATGTGGCAGCAGGCTATTCGGTCGATCTTGGCCTTGGCCAGATCAACTCGCGCAACATGCGCTGGCTTGGTCTGACATGGGACACTGTATTCGACCCCTGCACAAATGTTGCCGCGTTGGCCCGCGTCCTCACCACCAACTATAATGCAGTCAGCGCCGGACGCGATCCGCAAACCTCCCTTCGGGTCGCACTCTCGATGTATAACACGGGAAGCCAGACGCGCGGGTTTCGCAACGGCTATGTCGCCAAGGTCGAGCGCAACGCAGGCGTCGCTCGAAGTGCGGTCGCCAGCGCGCCACTGATCCTTGCATCCGCTGCGCCGGTTCTGAACGATCAACGCGCGCTTCTGCTGGCAGAAAACGCATTGCCGGAACCGGTACCGGTTCAAGCGCGCCGCGCACCGCCGCCAAGTTGGAACGTCTTTGAACGTGCCGCCTACGACCGCGAAACCCAATTCCTTGCCGATAGCGAAAGGCCCAGCATATGAATGTCATCCTGAGAGCCGGGCGCGGTATTGGGGCTTGGCGCGCATCCTGCGCTGCAAAATTCAATAGCCTGCCAAAGACCCGGCAAAACACCCTGATCTGGAGCATCGCGCTGCTGGCGGCGATGGTCGTGACATTCGCAAACCCCGATCCTGCCTACGCGCAGAATCTGGAGAGCTTCGCCAGCAAGGTGCGCGGACTGCTCTCATCGACCCTGCTGCGCACGCTGGCGGTCATTGCAGTCATCGTTACCGGCCTCCTCTGGTTCACCGGACGTGCCTCTACGGCGGTGCTGGTCACCGTCATCATCGGTATTGCCATCGTGTTTTCAGCCGACGCGATTGTCGGCGCGATCGCCGGATAACGCCATGACCAACGATGATGAAATCCTGACCAAGAACACGCTGTTCCTCGCGGTGACGCGCCCTGCTTTATGGGCGGGCATCCCGATTGAGGCGGCGGTGCTGCTCCTGATCTCAAGCGCCTCGGTGCTGATCTGGAGCAACAGCCCCGTCTATGCGGCATTGGTCGTGGCGTTTGGTTATTCGATCTCCCGGCTGATCGTTCGCCACGATGTCAATGCCTTCCGCCTGTTGTTCCTGTGGGGCCGGACCAAGGCGGGCAATCGCAACCGGGCGTTCTGGGGCGGCAGCA
>JBDUBN010000382.1:0-3022 GCA_040004085.1 Novosphingobium sp. | reverse complement strand
CGAGCGGGTGCGGGTGAACCTGATCAACGATACGATGATGCCGCATCCGATCCATTTGCACGGCCACTTCTTCGATCTCGTCAGCGGCGATCCGGGCAACCGGCCGCGCAAGCATACCGTCAACGTGCTGCCCGGGGGCAAGGTGTCGTTCGATCTCACCGCCGATGGCGAGGGTGATTGGGCGTTCCACTGCCATATGTTGCTGCACATGCATGCCGGGATGATGCGCGTTGTCACGGTTCGGCGCGATGGAGGTGCGGCATGAAGTTCGCACTCGCCCTCGCGCTCGCCGCCGCCGCAACTCCGGCGTTTGGGCAGGAGATGGACCATTCCATGCACGACATGGCGGGCATGGATCACTCGGTCAACCAGGCTGAAAAGCCAGCGGAAAGCGAAGTCGGCAACGCCGCGCCGCCGCCAGTCCCCACCGATCACGCCGCGCGCCAGTTCTATCCCATTGAGCGCATTGACCGGGCGCTGGCGGACTTGTCGCACGAGGGCAAGATCAATGTTGGCGCCGTGTTCGTCGATCAACTGGAATACCGCGCGGTCAAGGGCGGGGACGCCTATGGCTGGAAGGCGCAGGCCTTCTACGGCGGCGATATCGACCGCGCGGCCCTGACCACCGAGGGCGAGGGCCAGTTCGGCCATGCGCCGGAACGGGCCGAAGTTTCAGCCCTGTGGCGCCATACGTTCGCCCCCTATTTCAACCTTGAGGCCGGGGTGCGCCACGACTTCAACGCCGGTCCACAGCGGACTTATGCCGTGCTGGGTGTCGAGGGGCTGGCCCCGTACTGGATCGAAGTGGAAGGCCAGTTGCTGGTATCAAACAAGGGCGATGTCCACGCCCGACTGGCGGCAAGCCACGACATGCGCATCACCCAGAACCTGATCCTCCAGCCCGATGTCGAAGTGAACGTGGCGTTTCAGGACGTTCCCGCGCTGGGCATTGGCGCCGGGTTTGAACGGATCGAAACCGGAGCACGGCTGCGCTATCAGTTCACACCCGAATTCGGGCCTTATGTGGGCGTCCATTGGGAGCGCAAATTGGGCGGGACCGCGCGCCTGACCCGGGTCGCAGGGGAAAGTGCCTCGGCAGTGTCGGCAGTGGCGGGTGTGCGTTTCTGGTTTTGACAGCATGTACCGTTAGCGTGGTTCAATTCGGCAAAGTTTGGCAGCGGCAGCGGAAAAAACAGATTTCTACCGTGCGGTTAGACGATAATTATTGACCCATGGGGCTTTCAACCTTCGCAACCGCTGCAGCCGCGCTGCTGATCGCTGGCGCCTTGCCGTGCGCCGCCCATGCATCGGAAATCAGCGGCGAGGTTGACCTGCTGGAACTCCACGTGGGCAAGGGCAGCGATCATCTGGTGATGGAAAGCACGTTTGCATTTGGCAAGGGCGCAGACCAGTTCGTGCTTAAAGTCGACGGCGGCAGCGATGCCCGCACGGCTTTTGACAGCGTTCAGGTGCAGGCGCTCTATTCGCGGGCGCTCAGCGACAAGGTCGCGGTGCTGGTAGGTGCGCGGCGCGATTTCCGGGCAGGTGCCGACCTGAACTATGCGGCGCTGGGCATCGAGGCGTCACTGACGGATTGGCTCGACGTTGAGCACTATGTCTATCTGTCGGAGCACAATGATCTGACCGGTGCAGGCAAGGTGACGGCGCGCTGGGCGCTGGGCAAGCGGCTGGCGCTGGAGCCGCGCGTGATGCTGAACTGGTCAGCCCGCGCGGTGCCCGCAGAGGCCTTGGGGGCGGGGGTAAATGACTTTGAAGGCTCAGTCCGCCTGCGCCGAGAGATTGGCTCTCACGCCGATTTGTACATCGGCTATGCCCATGAACACCTTTTCGGTCAGACGCGGCGAATCGCTGTTGCTGCAGGGCAGGCACCGATCATCAACCGCGCTATCGTGGGCATGGGATTGAAGTTCTGACGTTCTGAAGTCTAGTCCTGCCACCAATACAGGCGGTCATCGATGCTTAGGTCGGTTGCGCCACCACATTATCGGCCCGCTGATAGCCGCGAAAATCAGCACCAAGGCTTCCGTCAGCAACAACAGGTGGCCGATCAGCCCGAAGCTGTCGCCGGTGTGGAGCGATAGCACCTTCATCCACAGCACCGGGTTATCGCTGGCGGGCAGGGCGGAGGTTACCTGGCCGTCGCTCAGCCTGACCTTGACCACATGCACCGCGCGCGGATTGCGTTCCGGGGCGGCAAGTTCGACGTCGATGCGGTCAGCGCGCGGAAAGCGGATATCGCGCAGGGCCGCTCTGGGAAATTGAGCGCGGCCCAGCGCCACTGCCTGGTCAATCTGCTGCGCTGTGCGCGGGGATAGCGGGGCGGGCGTGCTGGCATCGCTCAGCGCGTCGGCAAGGTCAGGCGCGGCCAGCAGCACGCCGGTGGTTGCGCTGAACAGCAGCAGCAGCGAGGCGGTAACTCCGGCGCTGCGGTGCCATTGGCGCAGGCGGATGCGGGCGGGCGCGGACTTGCGGATGGTGAGCGACTTGGCGATGCGCTTTCGGCCCGGCCACCAGAACCCCAAACCGGTTCCTGCCATCAGCGCCAGTGCCAGTCCGTTGGCCAGCACTATGGCCAGCCCGGTAGTGCTGTCCATCAACTGGTAATGGATACGTAACGCGGCCTCCAAGGGAAAGCGCCACACCGACCCGGCAGCCAGAACTTGCGCGGTGCCGGGGTCGACCGAGGCAAAGTGCGCCTGACCTGAGGAGCCAGACATCTGGGCAAATGCGGTGTCTTGCGGGGTTGCGGGGAGATAAAGCCGCGTCACGCGAAAGCCGGGTGAATGGCGCTCTGCCTCGGCCAGCATGGCTGACACCGCAGCGGAACCCGCATCACTTTGGCGCGTCATTCCGGCGGGATCGAGCAGCCGAATCAACGGAGCCTTGAACAGCAAGGTCGTGCCCGTCAGCGCCTGCAACAACAGCAACGGGGCAAAGACCAGCGCGATCCGGCGGTGATAGATAAGAAAGCTGGAGCGGGTCATGTGTGGCGGTCCCGATC
>JBDUBN010000381.1:0-3023 GCA_040004085.1 Novosphingobium sp. | reverse complement strand
CCTCGTAAAGCGAGCGCTGCGATTCCTGGCCCGCGCATATTACGATAGTATCGGCGGCAATAACGCGTTCCTGTCCTTCGATCGCAATTACCAGCCCTGCCGGATCGACGCGGCGATATTCCACGCCGCCGAGCATTTCGACACCGGCCCGCTGCAGCTTGGCCCGATGGATCCAGCTGGTCGAGACCGCTTGGGGTATCCCGGCGGGTTTGGTGTTTTTGCGTTGCATGAGGGTAATCTGGCGCCGCGGCATTGGCGGGGGCGCACTTTCCAAAAGGCCGCCGGGCGCGCGAAGGCTGAGGTCCAGTCGGTATTCTTCGGCAAATTCGTTGATGTCGGGCACATGGTCAGGCTCGCCCAACAGGAATTCCGCGACGTCGAAGCCAATGCCGCCAGCGCCGACGATTGCCACCCTTGACCCTACCGGCTGGCGACGGCGCAACACATCTGCATAGCTGAGTACCCTGGGGTCTGCGATGCCGGGTATGTCCAGCGCGCGCGGCAGCACACCGGTCGCGATCACGATCTCGTCATAACCACCGGCTGCCAGTTCGTCGGCCGAACAGGCGTAGTTGAGGTGAACAGTTACGCCCTCGTCAGCCAGTCGTTGTCGGAAATAGCGAATAGCGCCCTTGAACTCGCTCTTTTCCGGGACTTCCTGAGCCATGAGAAGTTGGCCGCCCAATTGTGAGCTGGATTCATACAAGGTAATCGAGTGCCCACGCGCCGCAGCGGTGAATGCGAAGTTCATGCCCGCCGCCCCGCCGCCGATGACCGCGATCTTCTTGCGCTCGGTTGCCGGAGCGACGGGCAGGTCGATCTCGCGACCGGCTCTGGGGTTGAGCATGCAGGTCACCTGCAGGCCGCGCAGCGCATTATCCAGACATGCCTGATTGCAAGCGATGCACGGCGCGATCCGTTCGGCCTGATCATCCATTGCCTTTTGCACAAAGCGGGGATCGGCCAGAAGCGGGCGTGCCATTGAAACGAAATCGGCCACGCCGTCCGCCAACAGGTTTTCGGCTTGCTGTGGATCGTTGATGCGATTGGAGGCAATGACCGGGATGCCGACCGCTTCCTTCACTTGCCGGACTGCGTAGGACCAGGCGCCGCGCGGCACCATCGCCGCAATGGTTGGCACTGTTGATTCGTGCCAGCCAATCCCTGTATTCAAAATGTCCGCACCGGCCTCCTCGACGAGTACGGCAAGTTGGTGTGTATCGTCGCTTGTCATGCCATTAGGCACGAGGTCGACCGCCGAAATCCGGTAAATGACCAGAAAGTCCTGCGGAACCCGCTGGCGGACAGCCTTCACGATTTCAACTGCCAGACGAGCACGGTTTTCCAACGAGCCTCCGAACTCGTCGAGGCGATCATTGGTAGAAAGCGAAGTGAATTGATTGATCAGGTAGCCTTCCGACCCCATGATTTCTACGCCGTGATAGCCCAACTCACTGGCGATCTGGGCTGACCGGGCAAAATCTTCAATCGTGCGCCACACTTGCTCGGTCGAGAGGGCAGTAGGGGCGTACCGGCCAATCCGCGCCTTGCGATCCGACGCGCCGACGCATTCTGGCAGCTTGGCATAGCGGCCGGCGTGCAGCAGCTGCATGCAAATTCTGGTTGCGGTGCCTTGCACAGAATCGATGATTGCACGGTGCCAGGCTTCGTCGCTGCCGGGCACCAGGCAGGGTGCCTCTGGATCCAGACGACCTTCGGGATTGGGCGAAACGCCGCCGGTGATGATCAGGCCAACTCCGCCTTCGGCGCGTTCACGATAGAATGCAGCGATGCGCTCCTCGGCGCGATCCTGCCGCTCAAGCCCGGTATGCATCGCACCCATAACTATGCGATTGGCAAGCGTAATCTGCCCGCTCTGCCATGGCGTGAACAGGTGAGGATAAGCAGGATGGGGTATGTTAGTGTCAGCCATCGCGTCCTCCGAAACGAGAAAGGGTCCGGTATACTTCACTCCCAAACCGCGCCAGCAGCCAGAGCCAATTAACGAGCATGTGCAAACCGGCGGGCAACAGGGCCTGAACGCCAACAAATCCTTCCGGACAGCAGAAGATGTCTTATGACTTCGCATCTGTTATGCACCGGAGGAGGGCGAAGTTGGAAGCCGAAGATCTTTACGAAGAGCACAGGTCGGTCCTGCGACGCTTTGCCGAAGCCGAAATCAAGCCGTGGGCAGCAATTGTCGATGAAGAGGCGCGGTATCCAACAGAGTCGATCGCGGCGCTGCGCAAGCTTGATCTGCCCGGAATGGCCTTTCCAGTGTCCCTCGGTGGCGGGGCAGGCGATCTGATGAGTCAGGTACTTGCGGTCGAGGAAGTTGCTCGCGTTTGTGCCTGCACGGCTCACCTGATGCTGACCGATTGGGTTGGGGTAATGCCGCTGATCGCCGCAGGATCACTTGAGCTTCAGCAGAAGATCGTCCCCGACATCGCCGCCGGCCGCACTCATGCCAGCTTCTGCCTGACCGAACCCGGCGGAGGGTCGAACGTTGCCGGAATCAAGACTACTGCTGAACGCACGGCGGATGGCTGGCGGATCAATGGCACAAAGCGCTTCATTTCAAATGCCGGTGTTTCTGATTGGTATGCCGTGCTTTGCCGCAATGCCGAGGATGGATTTGGCATTTTCATGGTGCATCGGGACGATCCCGGCCTCTCGTTCGGGCGTAATGAACGGAAGATGGGAACGCGCGGTTCACCGTTGGCTGACTTGATCTTCAACGATTGCACGATTCCCGCGGACCGCGTCGTGGGCGATCCGGCCGGCGGCTATGCGACCATGATGGAAATCCTCACTTACAGCCGGCCTCTGATCGCGGCGCACGGGCTGGGAATTGCTCAGGGTGCACTGGACGAGGCGATCGCCTACACCAGTGAACGAACCCAGTTCGGCCAGACCGTGTCGCGTTTCCAGATGACGCGCGCAACGATCGCGGACATGACGGCCGCCGTGGAAGCGGCGCGCAGCCTGCTTTATCGCTGCGTTGCCATTGCGGGAAAGAACGA
>JBDUBN010000380.1:0-3034 GCA_040004085.1 Novosphingobium sp. | reverse complement strand
GCGATCTATGCAGTGGTGCCGCAATTGCTGCGAGCCTTGTCCGCACGGTATCCGGACATCGCTGTCGAGCTGGCGGAGATGACCGTGCAGCAGCAGATCGACGCGCTGACCAACGGGATAATCGATGTCGGTATCTTGCGCTCGCCGGTCCACGACCCGCGGATCGAGACCCGGCTTTTGTTTCGCGAGGGCATCGTCGCGCTGGTCCCGGCCGGGCACGAACTGGCCGCGCGCGGTGCCATCCACGTCGCGGAACTCGCGCCCTATCCGTTCCTGCTGTCGGGCATCGGGCTCCATTCGAGCTTTCGCCAGCACGTGCTCGGCACGTTCGAGCGGTTGGGCGTGGTCCCCAATATTGCGCGCGAGATCGGCGAGATCCACAGCATCATCAGCCTGGTTGGCGCGGGCCTTGGCGTGGCGCTGGCACCGGCAACGGTCAGCCATATCCGCGTCAGCGATGTCGCCTATCTGCCGATCCTTGACGAAGTGCCGCAGATCGAGGTGTCACTGGCATGGCACCGCGATGTCCAGCTGCCCGCGTTGGCCGCATTGCTGGAACTGGTCGCCGATCCGGCGCTATGGCGGCAGGAAATGCCATCGGCGATTGATACGTCACACATATCAGACGCGGGTGGATAGATATTGGCTGTGTCTGACAGCGGTTCATATCGGTGCGGCCCAGTTGAGGAGATTCCGATGACCGTTATCGCCGAGGCCCGGCCGACCGAGGGTCGCAGTACTCGCGCACCCACTCTGCTGCAGCCGCTGGCCGATTTCGCCCACGGGCTGGATCTGGCGCAGATTCCGGCCGAAGTGCTGGTCCAGTCCCGGCTGAACATCCTCGACACCATCGGCTGTATCGCCGCCGGGGTGGGCGAGGCCGATTCCCGCAAACTGTTCGCGATGGAGCGGCGAGCGCGGCGTGGGCCTACGGCGCGGGTGATCGGCCATGCAGAGCGCTTTCCGATTGAGGCGGCGGCGCGGATGAATTCCTACTTCGGCGATGTCAGTGAACATAATGACCTCGTCGGCAGCCACGCCAGCATCGCCACGCTGCCCGCCGCGATGGCGCTGGCGGAACAGTGCGGCGGCACCGGGGCTGACTTGCTGCGCGCCTATATCTCCGGAACCGAGATCGTCACCCGGCTGTACCTGGCTTACTATGCCTGGAAGAAGCCCTACATGGACGTGGGTATCGCCCCGCCGGGGATCATCAACACCATCGGTGCAGCGGCGGGCAACGCTCTGCTGATGGGGCTGGACCATGCCGCCACGCTGGAGGCCATGGCGATCGGCGGCGGACTGGCGGGCTGGTGTCCGGTCGGCGCGGTCTATGATGATGGCTGTTCGGCCAAGCCGTTGCTGCATGGCGCGTGGCCCGCTGGGATCGCCGTGCTGGCGGCACGCTATGCCGCTGGCGGAATGACCGGGCCGGTCGCCGTGCTGGAAGCGCCGATGGGGCTGTTTGCCACGCTGGCCACCCATTACGAGGCTTCGGCCATCGCCGATCCCGGTGTCTGGCACCTCGCCAATCCCCGCCGCAAGTTCCACGCCGCCTGCGGTTATACCCATGCGGGTGCTGACGCGCTGGCGGCGCTTTATCGCAAGCTGGGTGCTGACGCACTGGCCGCAGCGCGTGAGATCGTGATTCATGTGCCGTTCTATACCCACCGCGCCGTCGCCAAGACCGCGCCGCCGGGTACCCCGACCGAGGCCCGCTTCCACCTGCCTTATGCGGCGGCCTTGTGCGCGCTGGGCGAGGACGGCGTGCGGCCTGACCATGGCCGCGACGTCGCGAAGTGGCTGGCTCGGGCCGATTTGCGCGCGATGCTGGGCAAGATCCGGGTCGTGGTGGACGAGCGCTTCACCCATTTCGAACAGTGCGCAGTGGACGTGATCGCGGCTGACGGGCAGGTGATCCGCCATGAAGGCACGCCCCCGCGCGGTGCGCCCGCCAATCCGATGACCGCCGCGATGGTCGAGGCCAAGTTCCGCGCCAACGTCGCGGGCATCCTCTCCGACGCGGAAGCCGATGACTATATCGCCATGATCGCCGCTATCGAGCGCTTGCCGGACTGCGACGGGCTCTATCGTCCGTTCGAACGTGCCGCAGCGCTGAAAGGCCAGTGATGACCAGCCAGACAGACCTTACCCGCCCCGTCGCCCCTTCCGCGCTGCCGCCGGGCGAACCGACCCTGATCGAGCACATCGGCGCTTTTGCCGCAGGCGCTGATCCCGAAGCGGTACCGCCGCGGGTGGCATGGCAAGCCAAGCTGTGCGTGCTGGACACGATCGGCTGCATGGTTTCCGGGGCGACCGAGGCCGATGGTCTGCGTCTGTTCGCAGCCGAGCAGGTCGGCGATCCGGGCGGCGATGCGCGGGTGGTCGGCCAGGCGGCAACGCTGAGCCCTGAGGCGGCGGCACGGGTTAACGGTTATCTGGGCGACTTGTTCGAGCTTAACGACCTGATCGGCGGCCATGCCAGCATCGCCACTGTGGCGGCTGCGCTGGCCGTGGCCGACGAGGAAAGGCCCGATGGACGCACCTTCCTGAAGGCGTGTATCGCCGGGATCGAATCCACGACCCGCATCCACTTTGCCTATTACGAACACATGAAGCCCTATACCGAAATGGCGATCACGCCGCCCGCTATTCCCAACGCGATGGGATCAGCGGCAGCGGCGGCGATCGTGGCGGGGGCTGGGCCGGATGAAGTGCAGCAGGCCATGGCGATCGGCATGGCGCTGGCGACCTGGGGCCCGGCCGAGCTGACCTTTGGCGATGGCGGCACGGTCAAGCCGATGCTGCACGGATCGATGCCAGCCAGCGTGGGCGTGACCGCCGCGCGTTTTGCGTTGGGCGGGATGACCGGGCCGCATACGCTGATGGAAAGCGATATCGGCCTTTATGCGACGATCGGGCGGGGCTACAAACGCTGGGCGCTGGTCGATCCGGAAGGCTGGCACATGGACGAGCCGCGCCGCAAGCTGCACGCCGCCTGCGGCTATACCCACATGGCGATCGACCTGATGGG
>JBDUBN010000379.1:0-3043 GCA_040004085.1 Novosphingobium sp. | reverse complement strand
TGGTGCAAGGTTCCCTTGCTTAATGTCCAGCCTAGGCGGGGAAATGAGATTTTTCGGCCTCTGGCTCTTTATGAACCACGGTGCCTTCGCGTCATCTGGCGCACCTCCTTCCCCTTCAACGGACTCGCCCGTGCCCGCATCTCGCGGCGCGGACAAACGTAGCCGGCCTGCGGGTTTTGCCCTCAGGTCATTTGTGAAGGAGTAAGCATGGATCGTTCGCAGAAAGCCGATGCGGTCGCAGCTCTGAACGCAACCTTCAACGAGGTCGGCGTGGTGGTTATCACCCGCAACCTCGGCATGACTGTGGCCCAGACCACAGCCCTGCGCGTGAAGATGCGGGACGGCGGCGCCTCGTTCAAGGTTTCGAAGAACAGTCTTGCCAAGCTGGCCATCGCAGACACGAACTATGCCGCAATCAGTGACTTGCTCACTGGTCCGGTAGCCTTGGCGACTTCGGTCGACCCGGTTGCCGCTGCAAAGATCGCTGTCGAATTCGCCAAGACCAACCCCAAGTTGGAAATCGTTGGCGGCGCGATGGGAACGCTGGTTCTGAATGAAGATGGTATCCGGGCACTCGCCTCGATGCCTTCGCTCGACGAACTGCGTGCCAAGCTTATCGGCCTTGTCCAGGCACCAGCGACCAAAATCGCTCAGGTTGTCGTGGCACCGGCTGGCAAGCTCGCCCGCGTCTTTGGGGCCTATGCCACCAAGGAAGCTGCGTAAGACTTTCAAGCGTTTTCGCCGGGCCAAACCTCACTACCGAGGCACCCGGCATCCATATATACCAGGAGTGAAGCACCATGGCTGATATCGCCAACCTCGTAGAAGAACTTTCGAAGCTGACCGTCCTTGAGGCGGCTGACCTTGCCAAGGCACTGGAAGAAGCATGGGGCGTTTCTGCCGCTGCTGCTGTTGCCGTTGCTGGCCCGGCTGCTGTTGTCGAAGCCGTTGAAGAGAAGACCGAATTCGACGTCATCCTGACGGGCGACGGCGGCAAGAAGATCCAGGTCATCAAGGAAGTCCGTGCGATCACACAGCTCGGTCTGACCGAAGCCAAGACCCTCGTTGAATCGGCTCCCAAGGCCATCAAGGAAGGCGTCAACAAGGCTGAAGCCGAAGAAATCAAGAAGAAGATCGAAGAAGCCGGCGGCACCGTCGAAATCAAGTAATCTTCTCGCCGGGATTACCCGGTGCGATTTTCAGGAAAGGGCGGTCCTTTGGGGCCGCCCTTTTTTGTTACCTCAAAAAAGGCTTTCCCATCTCCCCTTCCCCGTACAACGCAATGGGTTTTGATTTCGGAACGACCAATTCGGTCGTCGCGCTCTCTGCCGGACCTGACAATTCAACGCTGGTCGAACTGGGCGGGCCAGACGGACCCGCGCCGGTGTTCCGCTCGGCGCTGGCATTCTGGCAGGATGGCGACTTACGCGGCGGGCTTGGGCATGAAGCCGGGCCGTGGGCGATCGCCGAGTTCCTCGACCTTCCATCCAGTTGCCGGTTTCTGCAATCGTTCAAATCTGTCGCCGCAAGCAACAGCTTTGAACAGGCCTCGATCTTCGGCAAGGCGCTGAAGTTTGAGGACATGGGCCACGTCTTCCTCCAGCACCTGATCGCGCACGGCGGCGAGGCACTGGCTGATCTGCCGGAGCGGATCGTCGTAGGGCGACCGGTGCGCTATGTCGGCTCGCGGCCTGATGCGGCACTGGCCCGGCGGCGTTATGACGCCATGTTTTCGGTGCTGGGGCGGGACGTTCACTACGTCTACGAGCCACTGGGCGCGGCGTTCAGCTTTGCCTCGCAACTGACTAGCGCGGCGACGTTGCTGATCGCGGATTTCGGCGGCGGGACCAGCGACTTTTCCGTGGTTCGCCTGGCCGAACCGGGCGCGCCCAACCGCTGTGTACCGCTTAGCTCCGCTGGTGTCGGCATCGCGGGCGACCAGTTCGACTACCGGATCATGGACCATCTGGTGCTGCCAATGCTGGGCAAAGGCGGCTCGTACCGCTCGTTCGGCAAAGTGCTCGACATTCCGGCGGGGCATTTCGCAGACTTTGGCGATTGGGCGCGGCTGGCGCTGATGCGCAATCGCCGCACGTTGGACAAACTGGCGCACCTGAAGCGCAGCGCAGTTGATCCCGACGCCATTGGCCGGATGATGGCGGTGATCGAGAATGAGCTCGGCTACCCGCTTTATGACGCGGTCGGCAGCCTGAAACGCAGCCTGTCGTCGGAGGAATCGGCGTCTTTCCAATTCAGCGGAGGCGGTCTGGAAATTGAGGCGCAAGTTACCCGCACCGAGTTCGAAAACTGGATCAGCGGCGATCTCGAACGCATCGCCGCGACCGTCGATTTGGCGCTGGAACGCGCCGGCCTTGGTCCGCATGAGATCGACCACGTGTTCCTGACCGGTGGTTCTTCGCTAATCCCGGCGGTACGGAGCATATTTGATAAGCGGTTTCCAGCCGGGAACATCGCCAGCGGCAATGAATTGACCTCTATCGCCCACGGCCTTGCGCTGATCGGGCAGGAAGACGACATTGCCGCCTGGGCGGCGCCCGATCACGCCGAATAAGGGATCCACGCAGCATGAGTGTCGCATTTCGCCGGGACAGTGACGAGGAACACCTTGAACCCAAGTTCGAGATTCCGCCGCCGCCCGGCCCCAATCCGGTCACCGCGCGCGGTTATGACCTGATCGCCGCTCGCGTCACCGAACTGGAGGCGCTGTTGCCGACTCTGGTTGACGAAGATGCGCGCAAAGCCACCAGCCGCGATCTGCGCTATTGGCGCGGCAGGTTGGCCACCGCCGATCTGCGCCCCGCTCCGGCAGGCGACAAAGTGGAATTCGGCTGTCGGGTCCACTACCGCCTGAACGGCAAGGACCACACCATCACCATAGTCGGCCATGATGAGGCCGATCCCGCGCAAGGCCTGCTGTCCTTCCTCGCGCCGCTGAGCCGGGCGATGCTGAGCGGCGAACCGGGCGAAATAATGGACTTCAATGGCCGGGAAGGTGTGATCGAGATCATTGCGATCGGCTGAT
>JBDUBN010000378.1:0-3051 GCA_040004085.1 Novosphingobium sp. | reverse complement strand
GTGATTGACGCAGCCAGATTATCCCGTGGGGATTTTCCGGCTGCGTCCCCGATGTGTTAATTTATTATGGATCAATACTTCGCAGTAATGCTTACACCCCAACTGCGCGGGCGAGCAAAGGTCTGGTTCGAAGCGCCAAGCTGCCCCGAGAGATCGAGGTTATAGACCCGATACCGTGTGTCGGTCACGTTGTTGACGAAACCGGCGACCTCGTACTTGCCATCTTGGAGCGAATAGCTGACGCGAACATTGCCCACAGTGCGCGCTTTTTCCCAGTCGTCCGGTGCGTTGAAACTTTCCAGAAACTGCGCGCCGTCATATTTCCAATCAGTCTGTATCGCCAATTTGCCCGGGCCAGCGGCAAATTCATACCGTGCATTCCAGCCGATTGAGGTCTTTGGCGCCTGTGGTAGCTTGGTATCCACCACCGAACCATCGGGCAGGCCCACGCCCTTTACCTTGGTCGACAGCAACGTCATAAACGCCCCAAGGTACAATCCATTAACCGGGCGCGTGTTGAGTTCAAATTCGGCGCCAGTGACATAGGCCTGATTGTTGGTTATAATCTGGTTGGTGCCAACGTTTTGGAAAGCCTGATAATTCTTGTAATCATAGTGAAAGACCGAAGCATTGAAATGCGTGGTTCGGTCCAGCAGTGTAAGCTTAAAACCGCCTTCATAGTTGGTCAGAACTTCTTGGTTGAACGGTATTTTTGTAACCAGCACACCGCCATTCTGATATGTCGAAGAATTGGGGTCCAACGTGTAGCCAACACCGCTCGACAATACGCCAAAACCGCCGGATTTTGTGCCGCGATTGACGCTTATATAAAACAGCGTGTTGGTGTCAGGCTTGTAGTCGATTTCGGCCTTGCCCGACCAGTTGCGATACGTTTTATGCCGTAGGGCTTCCTGATCTGCCGGAGCAGTCGACCATTGGAAAATCTTTGTGCCATTAAAGATGTCGTAAAAATCATCCTGTTTGTGATCATAGGAATAGCGCAGACCGCCAATCAATGACACGGTTGGAGAGACGGCATATTCGACCTGACCAAACGTTGCCACCGACTTGGTATCGAGCGGACCACCATACTGGATCAGACCAAACCCATTGCCGGGCGCAGTGGCTGTGGGCAAGGCATAGGTATATTGGTTGTCCGAGTGAATGATCAGGCCATAGGCGCCGATCACCCAGTTCAGTTTGTCAGTCTTGCCGCTCAGGCGGAGTTCTTCCGAAGCCTGATGGAATCGCTGTGTAGTGGTGTACTGCGCAATCGTGTTGGGCGACATATCTGAATCTTCGAAATAAAATTTCCTGAGGTGCTGATAATCAGTAATTGAGGTCAGCGTGCCCCAGTTGAAATTATGCTCGTAACGCGCTGTCGCTTGCCAGAAAGTGCGGTCGAACACCGGGTTCGCATTGAGGTTCTGGATAAACGGGCTGCCCGAAGTGTTGATATAGCCCGATGCATCCTGTCCCTGCGTAGCGCCAATCGTGCTGGGATTACCGCCCGGAACATTGGCGGCAAAATCGCCGAGACCGTGGGCGGAAGGGTAAGTGGCCGCCCAGCTATAAAGGCCAGCGTTGCGCTCATGCGCGTTGCGCATGACCTGAACCTTCAGGCTGACTTTGTCATCGGGCGAAAGATCGGCAGCCAATTGGCCGCGGATCGCCCAAAAGTTGTTTGCGCCAAGCTTGCCATTGCTGTTGGGATTGACGTTAGTGATATATCCCGACGAATTGTTGGTTGTGACCGATAAACGACCGCGAACGTTGTCACTCAACGGACCGGAAACCGCGCCTTCTGTCGCAAACTGGCCAAACGATCCGCCAGTCAGGGTTGCAAACGCCTGTAGGTCTTTGGTTGGCTTGGCAGAAATAAATTGCACCAGCCCCCCGGTCGCATTGCGGCCAAACAGCGTGCCTTGAGGTCCTCGCAGAACTTCGACCCGCTCAAGATCAAAGTTCATGCCCGTAATCGCGCCCAGTGACGAAACATAAACTTCGTCATCATAAAACGCGATCGGTGCTTCCTGTGCGTCTGTGAAATCGTTTTGTGAAACGCCGCGAATATTGAAAATAGTCACGGTCGGGGAATATTGGTTGACGTTGAGGCTTGGCACCTGCCCTGCCAGCGCTGTTACATCCTGACGACCGATTGCGGCCATCGCATCTTTGCCCAAAGCGGTGATGGCGATTCCGACTCGCTGGACGTTCTGCTCGCGCTTTTGCGCCGTCACCACGATCTCGCCCGGGGCAAGAGCAGGCTCGGTCGCGGTTTGTGCATGTGCATGCTGAGCAACAGCCAAAACGGCAGTTGCAGTTAGGAAGTTCGACAAATTGCGTATCTTTTTCATGGTTCCCTCACTTGTTTTCATCACGGATAAAGTTTACTTGATAAGTAAATAGGCAAAATTCAGGCGACGGCTTCACGCAAAGCCAAGCGGTGCCGCACCAGCGGCGCCAGCATGGCAAAGTACGACAGCGCAAACAGCAACACGCAGGCCTGCTTAACCAACCGGTATCCGGCCAGATCGATAATATATCCCGAGAGGATCGGGCCTGCTCCCAAGCTGAGAGAAATAAGCCCGCCATGGCCAAGACCGGAAATTGCCCGTCCCGCCGCCAGCAAGGGACTGTGCGTGAATGCAGCGGACAACAAATCCCCAAACACACCGACGACCAAGCTGATTACTAGTAAGTGGCGCCAGTTCCAACGATGGCCAATGATCGCCAAAATGATCGTCGTAACCGCTATTCCGGTCATTTCGTAGCCTACCAATGCATTGGCAGCACTGTCGCTCAGCTTAAGGTCCAGAGTCAGCCCCTCCACTTCTGCGGGCTGTACGATAAACGACAGCACGGCCAAAGTGCCCAGGAGGATCGCACTGCCCACTGATTGCCGACTATCAACCACCGATTGAATCTCCGTCCATGCCAGTGCACCCGTGAGCGCTAGGCCGCGTCGACGAAATATATTTATCATGATAATTTGTCAAGGGTGTCAATTGCGGGTTCTGTCGGGGCTGTCAAAGCAAATGCACTGATTGG
>JBDUBN010000377.1:0-3055 GCA_040004085.1 Novosphingobium sp. | reverse complement strand
AGGCTAGCGTTGGCGGTATTTTGTGATTTTTAGGCAGAACATAATGCGACGACGAAATGATCATTTTTTCATACGGTGGAGCGCGTCACTAACGGTTGCAAATCAATGCATGCCTCCGTCACAACGTATGACGGTACCCGTTACGAAACTCGACGCCGACGTGGCCAGAAAGAGGGCGCTGGTGACAATTTCGGACGGCTGTCCCGGCCGGCCGAGGGCATTGTCCTGTGCCACGCGGTCTTCGTCACGCCAACCCATGGCAATGTCGGTCAGAAACGGACCGGCTGATATTCCATTTACCCGAACCTTGGGCGCATATTCGTGCGCCAGTGACTGCGTCATCGCGTCGAGCGCTGCCTTCGCGGCGGCGTAGGGAACGACCTGTGGCGACGGGCGTCGTGCCGCTGCCGACGAAACGTTGATAATTACGCCGCCATCTGCTTGCGCCATTCGCTGCGCGACCAGCGAGGATAGTCGAAAAGGTCCTTTGAAATTCAGCGCGAGAATTTTGTCGAATAGTGCCTCCGTCACCTCATGCGAGGGGGCGGCCGGCGACATGCCGGCATTGTTGACCAGGATGTCGATGCGGCCAAGACGATCATAGACGGCTTCACTCAGGGCTTCCACTGCGTCCCATCGGCTAGCGTTGACCGAAATTGCAAATGCCTCGCCGCCCGTGGCGCGCACCTCTGCCGCCACAGCCTCGCAGGCCTCGATTTTCCGGCTGGCAATCACGACGGTCGCGCCAGCGCGCGCGAAGGCCAATACCATCTCCCGCCCGAGCCCGCGCGAACCCCCGGTCACCACAGCAATCTTGCCATCCAGATTCCATAATTCCTTGTTCATGAGGTAATCTCGGCCGCAAGGAGATCATCCATAATGCCATATTTTTCCGCCGCCATCCGACGCATCTCGGGGAAACTGCCCGGAAATTGTGTCGGGGATGGGCTATAATCCCGCAGGGTTAGTTTCGAAACAGCGACTTTGTGGATCTCGGTCGGACCGTCTGCGAGGCCGATCATGAAAGCGTCGCCAATCAAGCCCATGAACGGTGACTCGTCGCACAGCCCATAGGAGCCATGGATGTGGAGCGCCCTTGACGCGATGTCGTGCAAGAGTTTTGGCATCGCCGCTTTGACCGCAGAAATGTCACGACGGACCTTCCTGTAGTCCTGATGCTTGTCGATTAGCCATGCGGTCCGCAACACCAGTAGCCGGAACTGCTCGATTTCGACCCACGAATCTGCGATCTGCTCCTGCACCATCTGCTTTTCGGAAAGTGCTGATCCCTGGGTCTGGCGGGAAAGCGCGCGTTCGCACATCATGTCGAACGCCTTGCGCGCCTGCCCGATGGTCCGCATGGCGTGGTGAATACGGCCTCCGCCGAGCCGCGTTTGTGCGACGGCAAAACCCTGACCGCGACCCCCGAGGATATTTTCGGCCGGAACGCGCACGTTGTTGTAGCGCAGATAAGGGTGACTGGGGATTTTCTCGCCAATGTACCCAGTAATGCGCTTCGTCTCGAGTCCTGGCGCGTCGCAGGGCACTATGATCATCGACATGCGCTCATGCGGAGGGGCATCCGGCTCCGTGACGACCATCGCGATCAGGAAATCGGCGAAATTCGCATTGGACGAGAACCATTTTTCCCCGTTAATCACCCATGAGTCGCCCTCCAGCGTTGCCGAGCAGGTGAAGTTCAGGGGATCCGAACCCCCTTGTGGTTCCGTCATGGAGAAGCAGGAAACGATCTCGTTCGCTAGCAACGGTTCAAGATATCGCTGTTTCTGTTCGGGCGTACCGAAATGCGCAAGAATTTCGCCGTTCCCGCTGTCCGGCGCTTGTGTGCCGAACACGGTCGGGCCGAATTTGGAACGCCCCAATATTTCGTTAAGCAAGGCCAGCTTGAGCTGCCCATAGCCCGCACCGCCGAGCTGAGGGCCGATATGACAGGCCCATAACTGCTGCGCCTTAACCTCGGCCTGGAGGGGGCGCACGAGTTTTCGAAATGCGTCGCTCTTCACGTCATAAGGACTAGGCAGCAGGTAATCGAGCGGCTCCACCTCTTCGCGGATGAAGGTCTCGACCCAATCGAGTTTCGCTTGATAGTCCGCGTCTGTTTCGAAATCCCAACTCATGTAATATACCTTTCAGTATGTCGCTGTATGGCAGTCACGCAGCGGTGCGCGATGTGCGGTAACCTCAGTGACTGCGGATCATCATCCCGCCATCCACTGGCACGACCGCGCCGGTGATGTAGGACGCCGCAGGCAGGCAGAGCGACAGCATGATATGAGCGACCTCTTCGGGGCGGCCATAGCGGCGCAGTGCCGTCCGCTTTCTGGAGAAAACCAGCTTGTTTTCCTCTGCAATATCCTGTGTCAGACCAGTCTCGATCGGCCCCGGCAAGATGCAGTTGCAAGTTATCCCTTCACGCCCGAGTTCCACGGCCAGCGACCGGGTGATTCCAGTCACCCCCGCCTTGGCCGCAGCGTAAGGGCTAAGCCGCGAGGAGGCCATGCACGCTTCGGTGGAAGCGATATTCAGGATACGGGGAAAAGGGGAACGACGGAGCGCCGGCAAGGCGGCTCGCACCGCGCGAGGGATCGATACGAGCATGATGGCGATCGAACGTTCCCATACATCCTCGTAATCCGAACCGTCGATGTCGGTGTAGGAGGAAACGCCGGCATTGTTGATAAGACAGTCGAGCCCCTCAAAGCGTTCAGCGACATCTGCGACAACCGCATTGACTGCCTCCCGGTCGGCAACATCGAGTGGCCAGGCGTGCGCCATTCCGCCCGCTTGCAAGATTTCGTCAGCCACCCGTCGCGCGCCGTCCGCGTCACGATCGGTCACTGCGACCCATGCACCTTCGTCTGCGAACAAGCGCGCTGCTGCTGCTCCCATTCCACTGGCCGCACCGGTGATCAGCACCGCTGCACCGGCTACCGAGCGAGGCGATTGATCAGTTCGATAGATTCGCTGTTGCTGGGATTTGCCCATCTTCATCCTGTCCTAAATCTTACGGCCGGCTTCAGCACAGAAGGGCGCG
>JBDUBN010000376.1:0-3057 GCA_040004085.1 Novosphingobium sp. | reverse complement strand
GGGTGCCGGGGGAGGATCAGGCGTTCCTGATCAACCCGTTTGGCCTGCTGTATGACGAGGTCACGGCGTCCAACCTCGTCAAGATCGATATCGACGGCAATACCCTCGATGGCAGCACCTATCCGGTCAACAAGGCGGGCTTCACCCAGCACGCGCATTTCCACCGGCACCTGCCGCATGCCCATGCGATCTGCCATGTCCACACCACCGCGACGATGGCGGTGGCGAGCAGCGAACACGGCCTGCTGCCGACGAACTTCTATGCTTGCGCGTTTATCGGCCAGATCGGCTACCACGATTTTGAAGGCATCACCGTGCGCGCCGAGGAAGGCGACCGGCTGCTGGCGAACCTGGGCAATCACCGCGTGCTGATGCTGCGCAATCACGGCCCGGTGGTGATCGGGCAGACCCTGCCGGAGATGTTTTTCTCGATCTGGGCGTTGCAGCGCGCTTGCGAGATTCAGGTGGCGACGCTGGGCATGGGCCAGCCGGTGCTGGTGCCTGACGATGTGGTGGCGGTGCACCAGCGCGATCTTTCGCAAGTCATGTTGCCCGGCGGCACGGGCGCAGCCGACTTTGCGGCATGGGTCCGCAAGCTCGACCGCATAGACCGCAGCTGGCGCGATTGAGCGCAGCGGGCGCTTCCCCTGAAGCCTCACTGCGACTAGAACCGACAGCCATGGCCGTCTTGCCCATCCGTCCCACCCCGTTCTTTGCCAACAAGAACCGCGCCTTCTGGCGGCTGCAAGTGCTTGGCTGGGGCGGCGCGCTGCTGATGCGCGCGATGTCGAGCGTGGCCAATGGTCAGCCGTTCTCGTTTCTGGTGCTGGTGCTGATCGCCACCGTCACCGGCTTTTCGATCTCGCTGATTCTGGCCGTGGTCTATCGCCAGCTGATCACCCGCCGCGCGCTGATCACCTGGGGCATTACCGCACTGGTGCTGCCGCTGGCGGTGACGTTCTACGCCTTTGTCGACGCCTGGGTGATCGCGCTTTACCGGCCCGAAAGCGCCGCCAGTTTCGCGCAACTGCTGATCGGCGTGTTCTATCTCGACATGACGCTGCTCGGCGCGTGGTCGGCGCTGTATTATGCGATCAACTTTTACGTGCAGATCGAGGAGCAGAACGACCAGCTCATCCAGTTGGAAAATCAGGCGACGTCGGCTCAGCTCGCCATGTTGCGCTACCAGTTGAACCCGCATTTCCTGTTCAACACGCTCAATTCGATCTCCACGCTGGTGCTGCTCAAGCAGACCGAACCGGCCAATGCGATGCTGACGCGGCTGTCCGGGTTTCTGCGCTATACCCTGATCAACGAGCCGAGCGGGCGGGTCACCGTGGCGCAGGAAGTGGAGACGCTGCAGCTATACCTCGACATCGAACGCATGCGTTTTGAAGAACGGCTGCGCACCCGGTTCAATATCGAAGACGCGGCGAAACCGGCGCTGCTACCGTCCTTGCTGCTGCAGCCGTTGGTGGAAAATGCCATCAAGTATGCCGTCAGCCCGCAAGAAGCTGGCGCGGAAATCACCATTTCGGCGCAACTCATCGGGCCAAGCCTTCGGATCGTCGTCTCTGACACCGGGTCGGGATTGCAAAACAATGCCACCGACAACAGATTGTCAGGCGTGACGTTCGACGGCGGTGAACAGGTTTCCACCGGCGTCGGGCTGACCAACACTCGTGACCGGCTCGCACAGGCTTACGGCGAAGCGCACCGGTTCGAGATTTTTGATCCCGGCGAAGGAGGGTTTGCGGTTCTGATCGAGATTCCCTTTGAGCGGCGCGAAGCCGTTGCTCCGGCCACGGCCTCGCCCATGTCGCAGCGCCTTGCCGCTGCCGCATTCGGCTAGCACACTATCCCGTGCGCTGGCCCGTGAGTCGGCGCGCAACCAAGGTTATCTTGACATATGAGTATCCGCACGATCCTCGTTGACGACGAAAAGCTGGCCATTCAGGGCCTGCAACTGCGGCTGGCGAAATTCCCCGATGTTGAAATTATCGACACCTGCTCGAACGGGCGCGAGGCGATCCGCAAGATCAAGACCGAAAAGCCCGATCTGGTATTCCTCGACATTCAGATGCCCGGATTTGACGGGTTTTCGGTGGTCAAGGGCGTGATGGAGATCGAACCGCCGCTGTTCGTGTTCGTCACCGCCTATCAGGAACACGCCGTCCGCGCGTTTGAGGCCAATGCCATCAATTACCTGATGAAGCCGGTCGACGAAGACAAGCTGGCCGATACGCTCGACCGGGTGCGCACCCGCATCGCCGAAAAGCGCTCGTCCGAAGAGGCTGAAAAGCTCAAGATCGTGCTCGCCGAAGTCGCGCCCGATGCGATGGACGCGATGCCCGATGATGGCGATCCGGCGATGGCCAGCGGGGCCGGGCGGTTCGAAAAGCTGATCAACATCAAGGATCGCGGCCAGATTTTCCGCGTCGATGTCGATTCCATCGAACATATCGAGGCGGCGGGCGATTACATGTGCATCCGCACCGCCGACAATTCGCTGATCCTGCGCGAAACGATGAAAGACCTTGAACGGCGGCTCGATCCGCGCGTGTTCCAGCGCGTTCATCGTTCGACCATCGTCAACCTCGATCTGGTGCGCGAGGTCAAGCCGCACACCAATGGCGAGTGTTTCCTGGTGCTGGAATCAGGCGCGCAAGTGAAGGTTTCGCGGTCGTACCGGGATGTGGTGGCGCGGTTTGTGCATTAAGGTTTTGCAAACTACCGTTCGTCATTGCGAGCGAAGCGCGGCAATCCAGAGCGTCAGAGCATTGCGCCCTGGATTGCTTCGGCCTTCGGCCTCGCAAAGACGAATGAAGTTGAAATTCAAGGTGTGGTCGGCAAAACGCCGGTCATGACCAGTTTCACCATCCCCGGCTTCGATCTCGACGCCTTCGTCGCTGCCACGCTTGCCGAAGACCTTGGCGAGGGTTGGCCCGGCGGCGGGCATGATGTCACCAGTGAAAGTGTGATCCCGGCGGACGCGCGGTTTGCCGGAGTGATGGACAGCCGCGATGCGATTGTCGTCTGCGGGCTGCCAATTGCCGC
>JBDUBN010000375.1:0-3066 GCA_040004085.1 Novosphingobium sp. | reverse complement strand
ACCGAGATGGTGCTGGCGCGCAACCTGCTGCGCGACATCGAACTGTTCCTGCCGGTCAGCTTCCTGCTCTCCGCGCGCGACGGCGGCGATATGGGCGCAGCCGGAATCGCCGCCGCCGCGTGGTTCCTGATCTTTGCCCTGTTCCCCTGCTTTAACCGCGACGCCCTGCGCGCGGGCGACCTGATCGCCGGGACATGGGTGGTCGAAGCCCCGCGTCGCAAGCTGGAGGCGGCGATGTCGCTGGGCAACGTCGCGAACGGCCAAGCCAGTGTGCATACCGGCACTTCCTATCGCTTCGGCGAAAAGGAACTGGCGCTTTACGGCGAGTTTGAACTGCAAACGCTGGAGCGGGTGTTGCGCGAAAATCGGCCCGAGGCGCTGGCGGCGGTGCACGAAGCGATCTGCCGCAAACTGAAATGGGACCCCGGCAGCGGCGATGAACGCGCATTTCTTGATGCATACTACACCCAGCTCCGCGCCCGTCTCGAAGGCCAGATGCGGCTGGGCAAGCGCAAGGCCGACAAGTTTACCGGCTGAACTTGGCCGCGATTTGCTGTGCTGACCGCCTGCGCAAGCTTGCACCGACCAGAAACTCGCGGCATCGCTGGAATCGATGACCGCACTTTCGCTCCGACCCGCCACAGTTGCGGACGTCCCGGCCTTGGCCAGGCTCGGCCGTGACAGTTTTGTCGCCAAATTCGGATCGCTCTACCGCGCCGAAGACCTCGCCACCTTTCTTGAGGAGGCCTATTCCGAAGCGGCGATTGCCACTGAACTGGCCGATCCATCGCGGCGTTTCCAGTTGGCCGAACGCGATGGCGCGCTTGCCGCCTATTGCAAGCTGAGCCTGACCTGCAGCTTTCCCGAATATGCGCGCGGCCAGCATGTCGTGGAGCTGAAACAGCTTTACACCGCCCCCGGCGAAACCGGCGGCGGCATTGGCACCGCGCTGATGAATTGGGCAATGTCCGTTGCTGTTGTGCACGGTGCAGACGAAATGCAACTATCGGTCTATTCGGACAACCACGATGCCCAGCGGTTCTATGCGCGTTACGGCTTCAACAAGGTCGCGGACGTGACGTTCAAAGTGGGCAATCACATCGACGAGGAATTCCTCTTCGCCCGCATGCTGTAACCGCCTATAGCACCCTCCATGTCATCCATCAGACCCTGGCGCGATATCGCGCGACGTACCAGCCGCCAGATCATGGTCGGCGCTGTCCCGGTGGGCGGCGATGCGCCGATTACCGTGCAGACCATGACCAACACCCTGACGTCTGACGCCAAGGCGACGATCGACCAGATCCGCCGCTGCGAAGACGCGGGGGCCGACCTGATTCGGGTCTCCTGCCCGGACGAGGCCAGCACCGCCGCCCTGCGTGAGATCGTCCGCGCTGCCAAAGTCCCGCTGATCGCCGACATCCACTTTCACTACAAGCGCGCGCTCGAAGCAGCGGACGCGGGCGCGGCCTGTCTGCGTATCAATCCCGGCAATATCGGCTCTTCTGAGCGGGTGGCCGAGGTCGTCCGCGCCGCCAAGGCCAACGGCTGCGCGATCCGCATCGGCGTCAACGCCGGCAGTCTGGAAAAGGACTTGCTGGAAAAATACGGCGAGCCTTGCCCCGAAGCTTTGGTGGAATCGGCGCTCGATCACATCAAGCTGCTGCAAGACCACGATTTTCACGAATACAAGGTGGCAGTGAAGGCCAGCGACGTATTCCTGGCCGTCGCCGCCTATATGCAATTGGCCGATGCGGTGGACTGTCCGCTGCATCTTGGCATTACCGAAGCCGGGGGCCTGATCGGCGGCACGGTGAAGAGCGCCATCGGCATGGGCAACATGCTGTGGGCCGGGATCGGCGACACCATCCGCGTCTCGCTGTCGGCCGAGCCCGAAGAAGAAGTCCGCGTCGGGTTTGAAATCCTGAAATCGCTGGGCCTGCGCACACGCGGGGTCCGCGTGGTATCCTGCCCCAGCTGCGCACGGCAGGGCTTTGACGTGATCCGCACCGTGCAGGCGCTGGAAACCCGGCTGAGCCACATCAAGACGCCGCTGTCGCTCTCGATCCTTGGCTGCGTCGTCAACGGCCCCGGCGAAGCCCGCGAAACCGACATCGGCCTGACGGGCGGCGGCAATGGCAAGCACATGGTTTACCTTTCGGGCGTGACCGACCACCACGTGCAAAGCGCCGACATGCTCGATCACATCGTGGGTCTGGTCGAGGCCAAGGCGGCGGAGATCGAGGCTCAGATGACCGATGCGGAAAACGTTGCGGCATAAGAATGCGGTAACGCCTTTGCGCTAAGTTTCCGCCGATGCAGCGGGTGATGATCTTTTTCCTGAGCGCGATTATCGTGCTGGTTGGCTTGGCCATGCAGGCGCAGTCAATTGTCGCCAATTCGCGAAACAGCGCGCCGAGTGACCGGCCAACACTTAAGACCACGACAGATCCGCGCGGTTCGTCTGCCTTTTCGGTCGAGCCACAGGACAACGAGGGGCGCACAGTAATTGATCGCGACAGCAGCGGGCAATTCCGGCTGAACGCAAGGATAAACGGGCACGAAACGCCGTTCATGATCGATACCGGCGCAGATTTCGTCGCGCTGACAATCGGCGCCGCGCAGGACGCCGGGCTTGCCGTCGACACTGCCGCATTCCAGCCGATCACCCGCACCGCCTCCGGCACCGGCAACGGCGCGACCTATACGGTCGAGAACCTGGAAGTTGCGGGCCAGACCTTCCACAACATGGAAGTGGTGGTGATTGACGGATTGCAGACCAATTTGCTCGGCCAGCCGGCGCTCAGCAAATTGGGCCGGGTTGAGCTGCAAGGTGACCGGATGGTTATTGAACGCGACTAGCCGGTTTTCGACGAGGTGGGGGACTGGCAAAACCCGCCAAAAGGGTTATATTATCTCATTCACGCCGCGCTCAGGCGCGCTGTGGCAGGGACCGCAAATGAAGCAGTTGGATCGCAGAAGCCTGATCAAGACCGGCGCCATGACCGGGCTGGCTTTATGCGCCGCCCCTGCCCGGGTCTTTGCTCAAACCTATTCGATCAGCGA
>JBDUBN010000374.1:0-3069 GCA_040004085.1 Novosphingobium sp. | reverse complement strand
GCCGACTTCACCCACCAGCATGACTTCGCCGCTCGGCGAGCGCTGGGCGATCACCAGCGTGAATTCCTCGCCAGCAGCATCCAGATCGGCGAGCGGACGCGGCGTTACCTCGCGCAGTTTGCGGGTAACTTCAGCGCGGACCATCGCCTCACGCGGAGTATCGACATGAATGGCGGGCTTGCCGCTTTCCTCACGGCGAAGACGACGTTCGGCGTGGACCACACCTTTCAGACCGCCCGGTGCAGCGGCAAGGAACCCGGAAAGCGCGCCGCGCCCCAATCCCAGCCGCTGGGCATGGGCCATGGCCGAACCATATTCGGTCAGCCGCGTTTTGTCGTAATCGGCACCGAACACCAGCTTGACCACCGGGGTCAGCGGTGCCCGATCCTGCCGCGACAGTCCGGCGTCTTCCAGCAGTTCGGCGAATTCTTGCGGTGCTTCTGCGGCGGCCAGGGCAAAGTCCCAGGCCCGGCCAATCGCGGCATAGAGCGCCTGACGACTGCGGTCTTCCGACCCTTGCGCCGCATGCGCCATTTCGCGCGCCGCCGCCAACCAGTCGCTGAGCGACATGGCATCATCGTCGGCTTCCGAATGCCCGAACTCCGGCGCTGGCCACGGCGACATGCCATCCGAAAGGCCAAAGGCGCTGTTCAGATCGAGCATGTCGGCCGAAAGATCAGCCGGACCGTCGGCCCATTCGGTCAGCGGTTCGCTTTCGCGCGGGCGCGGCTTGGTTACCAGTGCGCGATCGATTTCCTTGTGGAGCGCGTCGGTGGTCTGCTGGTCAGCCAGTTCCTTCCAGTTGATCACGCCATAAATCAGGTCAATCGACGTGGAGGACAGACTGCCCGAAAACGGCAGCAATATGCCGCGATACATGATCGTGCGGCCATGCAGGTTGACGAATTCGGCTTCGAAACCGATCGGCGCCTGATTGGCGTAAATCTGCATGTAGTGATCGGTGATGCGCGACAACAAGGTGCGGCCGGGAACATCACTGAGCCGCCGGATCTGCTCCGCATCGCCGCATTCCTCGGCCAGCTTGCTGCCCAGATAGCGAATCGCCGGATCTTTGGCGCCGCCGGAGAAATCCAGCAGCACACTGCACGGATCGAAGTCTGGCAAATGCCCGGTTTCCAGATCGGCGATCAACGGGAACGGGCGGCTGTTCAGCAGGCTGGCCCACAAGTTGTAGGCGCGCACCTGCATGCGCCGTTCGTCCGCTCCGATTGCGACGGGCGGCAGTTCGAGCTCCGCGTCGTCGTCCGACTGATCATAGGCATCGCTGCCCAGAAAATCTCCGCGATAATTGTCCATGCGGCTTACCTCATTGCTGTCAGCAACGGTAATGGCGCAACATGGTGGATTAAGTGTTAAGTTGCGCGGAAATCGGCACGACTTTTATGCGGCGTCAGGAATAGGCGATCCGCCCCTCGTGCGGCTTTGGCATCGGGGCGACCCAGTGCAGGACGATGATGCACAGCGCCATCCAGCCCGCCGCCGACCACAGTGCGACCGGCAAACCGTGCCAATCGGCCACCGCCCCCCAGATCCACGCGCCCAATGACATGCCGCCAAACGCCATCGCCGAATAGATCGACAGGCAGCGGCCGAGAATCTGTTCGGGCGCGCGCAATTGCACGGCAACGTTCAGTGAATTGAGGCAGATCGTCCATCCCAGTCCAGCGATAAACCCGATCGGCAGCGCCGCGATGACGCTCGAAACGCCGGGTAAGAGCATCGGTGCGACAACATATGCGACCATGCCCACGCTGATCACCACTTCACTCCCCCAGCGCCGCCGTGCCGGGCTGAGGAAAAAGATCGACAGGATCGAACCCAGACCGAAACTGGTCAGCAGCAGCCCGAAATCAAACTCGTTCCCATGCAACTGGTCGCGCACCACCGCGGGGACCAGCGCCTGATAACCGGCAATGCCAAAGCCGACGCAAAAGCCGCGTATCAGCAATTTGCGTAAGGGCACTGAGCCAAAACAAAACGCCAGCCCGGTGCGAATCGACGGCAGCATAGGTGCGCGCACCGGCGTCGGCGCTTCCGGACGCCAGCGCAGCAGCACCCAGATCAGCGCGATATAGCTCACCGCATTGACCAGAAACGCGGCGCTGACGCTGAACACTGAAATCAGCAACCCGCCCAGCGCCGGGCCGACACTGCGCGCCAGATTGAATGCCGCGGTATTGAGCGCAATCGCTTGCGGCAGATCCTCGCGCGCCACCTGCCCCCGCACCGAGGCCTGCCACGCCGGGGAGTTCAGCGCCGTGCCAATGCCGACTGACAGGGTGAACGCCAGCAGCGTGTAGGGCCCGATCAGCGCCTTGTACGTCATCAGCGCCAGTGCGGCTGACATCACCAGCATGCCGATCTGCGCGGCGAGCATCACCCGGCGGCGGTCAAAATTGTCGGCAATCGCCCCGGCAATCACCCCGAACAGCATGATCGGCAACGTGACCGAGGCCTGCACCAGCGCGATCAGGCGGTGCGATGTCGTCAGTTCGGTCATCAGCCACGCCGCACCGACCGACTGGACGGTCGATCCGATCGCGGAGAACAGATTGGCGGTCCAGATCGCCCGGAACGCCGAATAACGCAGCGGCGCCAGCGTCGAGCCAGGTGCGGTAAGCCGCGAGGCGTTGTTCCTGGTGTTGTCTGGGTTCTGGGTGTTGTCTATCACCCCTTAGCGATGCCGTCAGCCGCTCGCCGGGTCAAGCACGCGGGAAGGGGAGATGACACTCAAAACATATAGCGCATGCGGATGGTCTGGCTAACTGGCTGATCGGCCACCGTAAACGCCGCATCCTTGAAGCTGGGCGGGCCGAAACGCACCGGCGCATCGCGCGAAAAGCCAAAGCCTTCGCGCGGCATCATCAGAAACATGTCGGCCTTCGAATTGCCGTTCTCGTCATGCAGCAATGACACCGCATAGAGCCCCGGCGGCACGGGCCCAAAGTCCAGTTTCATGCCGTTGACAGCGGGCATGACCAAGTGGCGTGCGGCGGGATCGTGCGTGCAATCGGGAAAGCCGCGCTTGGCCATGGTCAGGCAGGCAAG
>JBDUBN010000373.1:0-3074 GCA_040004085.1 Novosphingobium sp. | reverse complement strand
TGACCAGCGCCGAGCGTGCGCAACAGCTCGGCGTTCCTGACCCGGTCCCCATTCTCGGTTTCGGCGCCGGGCAGGAAAGCTGGAGCGTCGAACTTCGCACTGACCTGACCACCTCGCTGGCCTCCACTTCGGCGGCAATGGCCTACCAGATGGCCGGGCTGGGGCCCCAAGACATGGACACGGCCCAGCTGTACGATTGCTTCTCGATCGTGCCAATCATTACCCTGGAGGACTATGGCTTCTGCAAAAAAGGCCACGGCGGCCGCTTCGTCGAGGAAGGCGCCATCGCGAGGGATGGAATGATCCCGCTCAACACTGCTGGCGGGCTCCTGTCTGAAACTGGAATGCCGGGCATGCAGATGGTCCTTGAGGGTGTCCGCCAGGTGCGCGGGACCGCTGCCAACCAGGTCCGAAATGTCCGCAACAGCATCATCAGCACGCAAGGAGGGGTCATGCAGACGCACGGTACGCTGATTGTGGGACGTTGACGATGGAACGCGATCCCTCGCTCCTCCCGCTGCCGGAGAACAACCCGGTCCATCAACCGTTTTGGGAAGGGGCAGCCAACGGCAAGCTCCTGTTCCAGCGGTGCCGCAGTTGCCGTCACGCTTTTCTGCCCGGCCGCCAGGAATGTCCGGAATGTCTGAAGTCGGACCTCGAATGGGAGGAGGCTTCCGGGCGCGGCACGCTCTACTCCTGGGTCGTCTATCATCGCGCCTACGGTGCGGCCTATCAGGCTCGGATCCCTTACACCGTGGGCATCGTCGCGTTGGAGGAGGGGCCGCGGCTGGCCAGCAACATCGTCGGCATCGCCGATCCCGAGGCGCTGGTGATCGACCAGCCTCTGGAGCTGACTATCGAAATCGACGACGGCATCGCAATTCCCCGGTTCAGGCCAGCTGGTCCTGTCTGAACGTGAGCCGGGATTCCGGCCAAATGCCGGTGCCGGGCGCAATGTATTGAGTGAATGGAGTGTGCCATGTCCCAATCAGATCTGACAGATTTCGAATGGTCGGTGATCAAACCCGTGCTGCCGACGAAAGTGCGCGGGACCAAGCGGGTGGATGATCGAATGGTGCTGAACGGGATTTTCTGGCGTTTGCGCACCTGCGCACCGTGGACCGCCATACCTGCATGCTACGGGGCCTACATGACTTGCGCGAACCGGTACTATCGCTGGCGCAAGGCTGGTGTATGGAAACACCTGATGACAGCGATCTCCGACGCTTATCTTGGCGACATTCAGACGATCAATGCAATTGACGGTTGCGGAAATCTCCATGAGGCCGACGCGAAGCCTAGCGCTTCGGATCCCGTGGCGTGGGCAGCAACGGGCCGCGGCAGGCAATCGCTCTCGGCACAACGGACCCAGCGCTGATGTCCCGGGTCCGCGCCCTTGGAAGCAGCGGCTTGTCGACGCCGCCTCTGGTCTTTGGCGGCAATGTGTTCGGCTGGACGATTGATACCGAGCAGAGCTGCGCGATGCTCGATGCTTTCGTCGATCAGGGCGGTAAGATGATCGACACGGCGGATATCTATGCCGCCTTCGTGCCCGGAAAGCAGGGCGGCGAATCGGAATGCGCCATCGGCGAATGGCTGGAACGCAGCGGCCGCCGCAACGATGTGCTGATCGCCAGTAAGGTGGGTCTGATGGATGGGCCGGGCGGCAGCGGCCTTCAGGGATCGCGCATCGCGGCGGCAGTGGACGAATCCTTGCGGCGCTTGCGGACCGACGTGATCGACCTTTACTTCGCGCACCAGGACGATCCGAATACGCCACTGGAAGAAACGCTCGAGGCGTTCGACCGGCTGGTCAAGGCGGGCAAGGTGCGGGCGATCGGCGCTTCCAACTATTCCGCCGGGCGGCTCGCCGAGGCACTCCGGATCAGCGACGCCAACGGCCTGGCCCGTTTCACCGTGCTCCAGCCGCAATACAATCTGCTGGAGCGCGAGGCGTTCGAAGGTCCGCTCCAGCAACTCTGTCTGGCCGAAAACCTGGGAGCGATCCCTTACTCTGCTCTGGCGAGCGGCTACCTGACCGGAAAGTATCGCGACGCAGCCGATTCCGGCAAGAGCCCGCGTGGCAAAGGCGCCATGCGCTATATGCAGGGACGCGGGCCTACCGTGCTGGCGACAATGGACGAGATCGCAGCCGAAACCGGAGCCAGCCTCGCCGCGATCGCCCTGGCCTGGTTGGCGACGCGACCCGCCGTCGTCGCGCCTATTGCCAGCGCAACCTCGCACGCACAACTCGCTGAGCTGATCGCTGGCATGAACCTGGAACTTTCTCTCGATCAAGTTGCCGAGCTTGACCGGGCAGCGGATGCCGCAGCCTAGTCACTGCTGCCGGCATTTTTGGGCCGACGAATCTGAATTCTAACGGGAATCATGATTGCGCCGAGGTTGAGCCACGCGCGAACATACGCACCGAAACAAGGAAACTGCCATGAACGATAAGCCAGGCGAACCTGACGCACTACAGCCGGACGCCCGTTTCGACGCAGTGATCGTCGGCGCAGGATTTGCAGGCATGTACATGCTGCACGCTCTTCGCGGCTTGGGACTTTCTGCAAAGGTAATCGAAGCGGCAACCGATGTGGGCGGCACCTGGTATTGGAATCGATATCCTGGCGCCCGGTGCGATGTACAGAGTATCGATTACAGCTATTCATTCTCAGACGAAATCCAGAAGGAATGGACCTGGACCGAGCGTTTTTCGGCGCAGCCTGAAATCTTGGCTTATGCCAGGTATGTCGCCGACAAGCTGGACATTCGCCGGGACATCCAGTTCGAAACGCGCGTCCTGTCGGCACATTTTCACACCCAGGAGGCCCGCTGGCTCGTGGCAACGGACCAGGGCGACCGATACTCCGCCAAGTACCTTATCATGGCCACGGGTCCGCTATCCCAACCCAAGATCCCGGATCTCGCGGGGCTGGAATCGTTCAAGGGCGACATCTATTACACCAGCCGCTGGCCAAAGGAGCCGGTACATCTGAAGGGAAAGCGCGTCGGCGTAATTGGCACAGGATCCACCGCCATCCAGGCCATCCCGGCCATTGCCGAGCAGAATG
>JBDUBN010000065.1:0-10359 GCA_040004085.1 Novosphingobium sp. | reverse complement strand
GGAAGGTGGCGATCAGAAGATCGTCCATCGATTCGTAGTAATAGTACACCAAGCCCTGTTGGATGTCGGCAACTTCCGCGACCCGGCGGGACGACACCGCGGCATAGCCCTCGTCTCGAATGACCTTTTCGGTCGCGTCCATGATTGCCTGTGATATTTCTGAATCGCGTGGACCGAACCGCCGTTTCGAAGTCAAGGTCGCCCCCATTTGCAAAGGTGCAGGGGTAGCACCAACCGGTCAGGCCGGAAAGCGGCTGCACGCATCTGCCAAGGTTGGGCGCAATCAGTGCGCGGCAGGAGGCGAAAAAGGTCCGGCGTGAGGAGCGATACGGCCGTTCCTGTTGCGCACGGTCCCAGATAAGCGCCAGATCGCTACATTCTCCCTCTAATCGCGATTTTATGGCGCGGTGGCTCCCGTAGATTCACATGGCAATTCAGGGAGGAAGTGCATGAAGAAATTAATAGGGAGTATGTTGTGCTCAACTATTCTGGTTGCAGCAATCGCATCGGGGCCAGCTCATGCGGCGGCCGCCAATAGTGCTTCAGCAGAAAACGTGACGGGTGAATCCGAAGCACCGATCATCGTTACCGGGACGCGACGGGAAAATCGCACTGTAACCCAATCGGCCATCCCGATCGATGTATTCACCGCCGAAGATCTGACCCGGCAGGGCACGTCCGATACCAATTCCCTCTTTCAGGCGCTCATTCCGTCCTTCAGCGTTCCGCAGTCGGCCATTTCCACCGGCTCGTCCTTTGTGCGACCGCCAAACCTTCGCGGCCTTCCACCAGACCAGACGCTTGTCCTTGTAAACGGCAAGCGCCGCCATCGTTCGGCTCTGGTGAATATCGACGTCAGTGCGCTTTCGTTGCTCAGCCAGGCCGTCGATCTTTCGCAGATTCCGGCGATTGCGATTTCGCGGGTTGAAGTGCTGCGCGATGGTGCATCCGCACAATATGGCTCTGACGCGATTGCCGGGGTCATCAACATCGGGCTGAAGAAGGAAGCCTCCGGGTTTACCGCCCAAGCCCGATACGGCCAATATTATAAGGGCGACGGCCAGGATTATCAGGTCGCCCTTAACAAGGGTTTTGCGCTTGGTGAAAACGGCTTCTTCAACGTCAGTGCCGAATATGTGAACGGTGGCCCGACGAGCCGCGGTACCCAGCGTCCAGGTGCGTTCCAGCTCGCCAACGAAAACCCGACACTTAAGGTTCCGAACCCGGTCCAGCACTGGGGCAAAACGGAAATGAAGGCGGCGCGGATATTTGTAAACGGAGCCGTCGATCTTGGCGACAGTGAGGTCTATTTCTTCGGCAATTACGGCCACGGCAATGGTCGCGAAAATTTCAATTATCGTCAGCCGCTGAATACGACCAATTTTTCCCGCACCGGTCTGTTCGGCGTCACCTACTACCTCGATCGGCTGCCTAACGGAAATTACAGCTCCACCGGCGCGACCTTCAACTTTGCGCAAGTCTTTCCGGCCGGGTTCACGCCGATCTTCTCGGGCACAATTGACGATCTGTCCGGCACGGTCGGTTATCGCGGCAAGCTGAACGAGCTTAGCTATGATCTGTCCGCCACTTACGGACAGGACCAGTTACGGTATCACCTCGACAACACCGTCAACCCCTCGTTCGGCCCCGCCTCACCCAAGAGTTTCTACCTCGGCCAACTCAAGCAGAGCGAAACCAACTTCAACGCCGATTTCAGCTATCCGGTCGAGATGGGTCTGGCGAGTCCGCTCAATATCGCCTGGGGTGCCGAATATCGCCGTGAGGCTTACGAAGTCAGCCTGGGCGACAAGGCATCATGGGACGCGGGTCCGTTTGCGCGGCAGGTGGTCGAACGGCCCGACGCCTCCACGTTCGTCGTAACCAGTTCGGTAGGATCGAACGGATCGATCGGTTTCGGCCCGAACAACGCGGGACTCAGCTCGCGGCAGAGCTATGCCGGCTATGTCGATCTGGAAACCGACGTGACCAAAGCCTTCACTATCGGCCTCGCTGCGCGTTACGAGCACTTCAATACCTTCGGCGGCACCGCCAACTTCAAGGGATCGGCCCGCTATGAACTGTCGCCTGCTGTGGCGATCAGAGGCGCGGCCAGCACGGGCTTTCACGCTCCTTCCCCGGGTCAGACCAACGTCAACAACGTCGTTCTGAACTTTGTCGCCGGTAGCACTACCCCGATCCAGACGGGCACCTTTGCGGTGAACACCCCGGCGGCGATCTACTATGGCGCGGTGCCGGTGAAGCCCGAGAAGTCGGTCAACCTGACCGGCGGCATTGTAATAACGCCGGGTTCGGGCATCAATCTGACGGTCGACTACTACAACATCACGATCCGCGACCGTCTCGGGCTGTCGCAGGCCTTCGTCGTAACTCCGGCCGATCAGTTGGCGCTGGCGGCACTGGGTGTGACGAATGCGAGCGAGCTCAACCGGGTGCAGTACCTGACCAATGCGTTCAAGACGCGGACGCAAGGTATCGACGCAGTGCTGACCAGCGTTCTGCGCACCCAAAGCGCGGGGACATTCAACACCGCGTTGAGCATGAACTATAACCAGACGAAGGTGGTTCAACGCAATCCGGCGATTATCAGCAACGATCGCGTGGCCAATCTGGAAAAGGTATTGCCGAAGTTCCGCGTGAACTTTTCGGAAACGTGGACCAGCGGGCCATTGTCGCTGCTTGCGCGGGTGAACTACTACAGCAAGTACACGGTTACCTCTTCGGCAAACGTCGGCCAGACCTTCAGCTCTGAAGTGGTGGCTGACCTTGAGGCGACCTATCAGTTTGGCGACCATTTCAGCCTGTCGGCTGGCGTGCAGAATCTGTTCGACAACTATCCGGACAAGGATCGGCGCTCGATCGATCCGTTCACGGGTCTGCCGGGCAACGGTAACCAGTACATCGATGCCTCGCCATTTGGCTATAACGGCGGATTTTGGTATGTCAGGGCGGGCGTCAAGTTCTGACAATTCATAATTTTGGCCATAATTCTAACCAAAATTTTGGTTAGGTTGCCTATGGGGCGCCGATCTTCGGGTCGGCGCCCTTATACCAAGGTGCGGTGATCCCGACCTATGAGGATTGTCATTCCCGTTTGCTGGCGAGGAGGAGCGGAAGCGGCGATGTGGTTCATCGTCGCGACGCTCCGACGAAGTCCAGCGGACGGGAATGACAACCCAGCGGGCGGTTTCCGGCGGCCCTCGGTCAGCGTCGAGGCTTCGGGACGATGAACCACATCGCCCTTTCAGCCTCTCCTTGCCGAGAACCCCCGGAAACCGTCCTCATAGGTCGGGATCACCGCACCTTGGTATTATGCCATTTATCGCCGACGAGATTGCAAAATATCTGTCCATCGGCGCGGTTATATTCGGCACGAAGTACCGAACCTGATAGAAACTCGGCATGCGCCACGTGGATATGGCGTTCAAGATCGTTGAATAGAGGACTCGGCGAGGGATAAGGGCAAACAAATGGCCAGCAGCATTTCAATCCCGTCCGGATCGGTTGACAATTTTGTCCCTCGAGCGGCGATTCCTGCCGTCGGCGTTCGGCTTGCCAGTATCGACGCTCTGCGCGGATTCGTGATGGTCCTCATGCTGCTGGACCACTTGCGAGAGACCTGGTTTGTCAATTACGCGGTGACCGACCCGATCAATGCGGACACCATCCTACCGGCGATCGGTTTCGCCCGCTTTGCAGTGAGTTTTTGCGCGCCGATCTTCGTGGCACTGACTGGCCTTGGCGTATATTTGTTCAGCATCAACCATACCGTCCAGGAAACGACTTCGTACCTGCTGAAGCGCGGTTTTCTGCTGATCGCGATCGAGCTGGTTTATCTGTCGCCATTGTACTGGGGTATCGTGCCTCAGCCGACCTTCTGGCTTCAGGTGATCTGGTGCATTGGCTTGTGCATGATCGCGCTCGCGGCGCTGATGCGGCTGCCGCGCCTCGCCCTGATCGCATTAGGTCTAATTCTGGTGTGTTTCCACAACCTGCTTGATCCGATCAGGCTGGTGCAGGGCGACGCGCTGTTTCCGCTTTGGGCAATGTTGCACCAGCGGGATGTGATCAGCCTGCCATTTGGCTTTGTGGCCAAGACGACATATCCCATTCTTCCCTGGATCGGTGTCATTTCGCTGGGCTTTGGTATCGGCAACTGGTTCCGACCGGACGTCGCGCCCGAGACGCGGCAGCGGAATTTGCTGCTACTCGGCTATGGAATGATTGGCGCGTTCATCGTTCTGCGCTTGCTCGACGTGTATGGTGACAAGCCATGGCATGTTGTCGAAGGCGACCCGGTCCGCACCGTGATCGGCTTCATTTCGATGACCAAGTACCCACCTTCGTTGCTCTTCCTGCTTCCGACGCTTGGTATAGGCGCGCTGGTGCTTGTCCTGTTCGAGCGAATCAACACGTCGCGACTGGTCACCGCCCTGGCTGTATTCGGGGGCGCGCCGATGTTCTTCTACCTGTTCCACCTCACCGTGCTGCGCATCCTTTATCACAGTGCACTGGCGATATGGGGGCCGAACAATGGGCACGCCTATATGTTCGACAATTACCACTGGATATTGCTATGGTTCGTTGCGATGATTGTGCCGCTGTACCTGCCGACGGCGTGGTATTCGCGACTGAAGCGTCGCCGTCGTGACATCGTCTGGCTTAAGTATTTTTGATTACTGTCAGTTATTGGGTTAAATCAGCCTGTCGCCGGCAAGTGTCGGCGGCAGGCTTTCATTTGCTCCCAGTTTGAAAGCCCGCCGGGGCGTCTAGTGAGGGAGCGTTGATCGCCTGATTGGTGATAATACATCACCATTATAGGGCAGAACATATCGATAAATGGGGCACCGTTGTTCTGGTATGGTCACCGGAATGAACCAGACAGCTTCCACCCGCATCGTTTTATCGCCGATGGCCTTTGAACAGCTTCCGCTTGCCGTGACGATGGGCGATCCTTCGGGGATCGGGCCTGAAATCATTGCAAAGATGTATTTGCGCCGCCCCGAAACCCGAAAATGGCTGACGGTCGGCGATCCGTTGGTCATGAAGCACGCATTCGCGGCTTTGGGTGCCGATGTGCTGGTGCGGACAATTTCCACGATCAGCGATGCCGTGTTCGATGGTGAGAGCCTGAACGTTCTGGCGTCATCGCAACTGGCTGATCTGCCTCCGGTTGGCGAGGTTTCGCCTTTTAGCGGCCAAGCCGCCTATTACGCCATCATTGCGGCAATCGGTTTGGCGCGCGAAAGCCGCATCCGCGGGATCGTGACTGCACCAATCAACAAGGAAGCGCTTTCGGCCGCCGGGATAAGTTATCCTGGGCACACTGAGATTCTGGCAGACCATGGCGGCGGCGGGCGTGTCGCCATGATGCTGGCGAATGAAGAAATTCGCACCGTCCTCGTCACCATTCACTGCTCGTTGGCTGAGGCAATCCGGCGGGGCGATTTCGATGCACAGATGAGTGCGATCCGTCTGGCGGAAGCAGGCGCTCGCGCGCTGGGCATTGCCAATCCGCGGGTGGCCGTGGCGGGCCTTAACCCCCACGCGGGCGAAGGCGGGCTGTTCGGTGATGAGGAGATCCTCATCATTCGGCCGGCCATCGAGGCTGCCCGGGCCGAAGGCATCGACGCCTCTGGCCCTTGGCCCGGCGATACCGTGTTCATGCAGGCGCGGGCGGGCCGCTTCGACATTGTGGTCGCGCAGTACCATGATCAGGGGCTTATCCCGGTCAAATACCTCGGCGTCGAAAAGGGCGTGAACGTTACGCTCGGCTTGCCCTTCGTTCGAACCAGCCCCGATCACGGCACGGCCTTTGATATCGCAGGAACCGGAATCGCTGACCCATCCAGCCTCGAAACCGCGTTCGACTACGCCCTCAAGTTGCGTCCTTCTGCTTCGAAGGCTGAAACACCATGACCGGATTTGATTTTATCTTCATGCTGACCCGCAACGACCGGACCGTCGCGGATGCCGCTTTACATGTCGAAACAGCGCTCGCATCCGGCATCAGCCACATTGGCTTCAAGGATATCGGCCTGCCGTTTAATGAACTGGCCAGCTTGGCTCGGCGGATTCAACAAGCGGGGGCAAGCGCCTATATCGAAGTTGTCTCGCTTGACCGCGAAAGTGAACTGCACTCGGTCAAAGCCGCCCTCGACCTTGGTGTCGACTACCTGCTGGGCGGTACCCATGTCGAGGATGTCCTTCCGCTGCTGGGGGGAACCGGAATCCGCTACTATCCTTTCCCCGGCCGCATCGCCGGACATCCCAGCATCCTTGAAGGGACTGAAAGCGAAATCGTGGACAGCGCGGTGGCGCTTACCAGCCATCCGGGGGTTTCGGGCCTCGATCTGCTCGCTTACCGCTCACCCGGCGACGTGCCTTCGCTGATCAAGGCGGTGTGCAATGCTGTGGCCAAGCCCGTAATCGTCGCGGGATCAATCAATAGCGCGGAGCAGATCGCCGCCGTTCGGCGCAGCGGTGCAGCGGGCTTCACGATTGGCACCTCGGCACTGGATGGCTGCTTCCCGGCTGCTGGACGCGACCTCGGCTCGCAACTGACCGCGATCATGGACGCGGTTCAATCACATGCGACCGGGTGACGATCGGCCCTCCAGAAATATTCCGGCGCTTGCCCACCAGTGAATTGCGGGCATGATGGCGCGTCATACACACGAGAATTAGGCAAAAATCGCGATGTCTTCGGCACAATCTGTCGAACAAACCATCGCATACCAAGTCAGGTAGGTTTTTTGGTACGGGGTTTATTGGCTCATGTCGCCTGTTGTTGAACGCATCGCAAGCAATGAACACCTGCCCGAGGCGGCGGACGTGGTTATCGTCGGCGGGGGCATTGTCGGTACGGCGGCGGCGTATTTCCTTGCAAAGCAGGGTGTGTCGGTTGCCCTGGTCGAAAAGGGCCATATCGCGTGCGAACAATCGTCCCGGAACTGGGGATGGTGCCGTCAGCAGAATCGCGATCCGCGTGAACTGCCGCTTTCCGTAGTGTCGATGCAACTGTGGGACGATCTGGCCGCCGACATCGGGCGCGACCTCGGATTTCGTCGGTGCGGCCAATATTATGCAACGCACGATGAGGCCGTGCTGGCGCAGTGGGAGAGCTGGAACCCGATTGGCCGGTCGGCTGGCGTCACCACCCGGATGTTGACCGCTGCCGAAATCGCCGAACACATTCCCGAGGGCGGGCGCAAGTGGATTGGCGGAGTCCATTCGGTTGACGACGGCAAGGCCGAGCCGGCTCTGGCTGCTCCCGCGCTGGCGGCAGGGGCTCATGCGCTCGGAGCGACAATCCATCAGGAATGCGCAGCCCGCAGTCTGGACATTGCCAACGGTCGCGTCGTCGGCGTGCAAACGGAAAAGGGATTGATCAAGGCCGATGCCGTGCTGTGCGGGGCGGGCGCGTGGGCATCGCGCTTCCTTCGGCCCCACGGGATCAGTTTCCCGCAAGCTGGCGTGCGCCAGACAGCCATCCGCACCAAACCTACCGCCGATTTGGGAGGGTGCCTCTATTCGCCGGACTTTTCGATGACCCGCCGTCTGGACGGCAGCTACACGCTCGCCATTAGCGGCAAGGCAACGATTGACATCACGCCGCAGGGGCTTCGTTATTCCCGCGAATTCCTGCCGCAGTTCAGGCGGCGGCTCAAGAACGTCCGGCTCGCGGTCGGAAGCTCGTTTATCTCCGGGCCGGAATCGCTACCTGCGCTGCTTACGAACAATGACCGGATTTTTGAACAGAACCGCGTGCTCGATCCAGCGCCGCAGCAGTGGCTGGTTCGCAAGATGCTGGAGAACGTCCGCAAGGCGTTTCCGCAAATGGCCAATGTCGGGGTCGCCAGCATGTGGGGCGCACTGGTTGATTGTACGCCCGATGCCGTCGCGGTGATATCGAAAGTGGATCAGGTCGATGGCCTCGTTCTGGCCGCTGGCTGTTCGGGCCACGGGTTCGGCATGGGACCGGGCATCGGCCTTTTGGCGGCCCAGTTGCTCCGCAACGACACGCCGTGCGTCGATCCGACCCCTTTCCGCCTGTCCCGTCTGGTCGATGGCTCCAAACTTCAGATCGCTGCCATCTGAGACAACGGGTCGGGGTGATGACCCGCCGTTCAGTTTGGGTCGTCGTATCCGACCACGGCCTTGATCTCGAGGAACTCTTCCATCCCGAAGACGCCGTATTCCCTGCCGTTGCCTGATTGCTTGTAGCCACCGAACGGAGCCTGCGGGTCCCAGGCCGGATAGTTGAGATGCACTTGCCCGCTCTGGATGCGGCCTGCCACGGCGCGGACCTGGGCCATATCTTTGCCCTGAACGTGAGCGCCTAAGCCATAAACGGTGTCATTGGCGATGGCGACCGCCTCGTCGATCGAGTCGTATGGGATGATGACCAGCACGGGGCCGAATATCTCGTCCTGCGCGATGGCCATGTCGGTCTTTACTTCGGAGAACACCGTCGGCCGGGCATAATAGCCATGTGTCAGCCCCTCAGGCCGCCCCAAACCGCCACAAACCAGCTTAGCCCCTTCAGCTATGCCGATCCCGATCATGCGCTGTACCCGGTCATATTGGGCCTTGTTCGCGATTGGCCCATGGGTCGTGGCGTTGTCAAAGGGGTCTCCGACGACGAACTGCGCAACAGCTTCAGCTGCGATGCGCTCGACTTCCGGCATCACCGCGCGCGGGACAATCATCCGCGTCGGCGCGCTGCAGGATTGACCGACATTGCGCATGCATGAGCCGATTCCGGGTGCAATCGCGCGACTGAGGTCGGCATCGGGGAGGATCAGGTTAGGCGACTTGCCGCCCAATTCCAAAGCCACCCGCTTGACCGTTTCCGCGGCCGCTTGCGAGACGAGAACGCCAGCGCGGGTTGATCCGGTGAGCGAGATCATATCGATGCCGGGATGGCGCGACATCGCGTCGCCCACTTCTGGCCCGGAGCCATTGACGAGGTTGAATACGCCCGCAGGTACCCCGGCATCTTCAACCACCTGCGCGAACAGCAGCGCGCTAAGCGGTGAAAGCTCGCTCGGCTTGAGAACGACAGTGCAGCCCGCCGCGAGCGCTGGCGCTACCTTGGCGGTAATCTGGTAAAGCGGCCAGTTCCACGGGGTTATCAGGCCACAGACGCCAATCGGTTCACGAATGATCGCTGTACTGCCCCGCATTTCGAGGAAGGGATAGTCAGCCAGATTTTCAGCAGCCACGCGGATGTGTTCGGCGGCCAGCGGCACCTGAGAGGTTCGGGCGAAGGTTATCGCCGATCCCATTTCCAGCGATATCGCCTGCGCAAACAATTCGGCCCGCTTAAGGACAAGTTCCCGGATGGCCATCAGGTAGCGCGCGCGTTCTGCCGGGGGGGTCTCGGACCATCCCGCAAACGCCGTGCGGGCGGCTGCCACTGCCGTATCGACATCAGCGGCGCTGCCCAGACGTATCTCTGCCACGGGGCGTTCGGTGGCTGGGTCGATCACCTTTGCCGTTTCAGATCCCGTCGGCATACGCCATTCGCCGCCAACAAACATGCGGTCCAGCAGCCCTGCAGCGCGGAGATGGCCGAGGGGATCAGTCATCAGGTATCCTTCCGGCACGCGGCTATCGCCTCGATTTCGATGAGGTAGCCATAGTGGAGTTCGGGCACCGGCACGACAGCGCGCGCCGGTTTTGCAGTGCCCATCATCTCCGCGTAAACCGCGTTGAATTTGGGCCAGTTTCCGGTCCCGACAATGTAGGCAGTGACCTTGACCAGATCTTCAGGCCCCAGACCGGCGGCGGCAAGTACGCGCAGCACGTTCCCCATGGCCGTGCGCACCTGTTGCTCGAACGGTTGGTCAACCGTGTGCGAACCGTCGGGCAGGACGCCAAGCTGACCGGAAACATAAACAAGGCCGCCGTGGCGAACACCGGCACTGTAATGCCCGCCGGGTGCTGCGCTATCCGGTACAATAATCGGCTCAATGTTGGACATGTCTTTCACCACCCTCGCATACGCGGCCAGAAGGCCACGATGTCCGCCTGCCCGTTAGCGACAACATTGTATCCGGCGTGCTGTGCGCCGGTCGCACAGGCATGATTGGGCAGAATGCGCACGCGCGCACCGATCGGCAGGTCCGGCAATGCCGCAGAGCTTCCCTTCCTCAGTGCCAGAATGCCATGCTCCTGACTCGCCTGATCGACGATCAGATCGGTGTAGGGCTTGCCGGCAAGATCGCAGACGACGCCATAGCCCTGATCGATCGCCTGACTGCTGGTGCCGCGATCGCGCGACATGGCCATCCAGCCGGAATCAACCAGAATCCAGCCCTTTTCCGGCTTTGTGCC
>JBDUBN010000064.1:0-10366 GCA_040004085.1 Novosphingobium sp. | reverse complement strand
GACCAAGCCCAACATCCTGCCGCGATGTTCGATCTTTCCGGCAGCGTGGCGCTGGTCACCGGCGGCGCTGTGGGCATGGGCCGGGCGATCGGTTTCACGCTCGCGGCTGCTGGCGCGACTGTCATCCTTGCCGACGGTGCTGACCGGGTAGCTGCCCTAGGCGCCTTGCCCGAGGGAGTCAGCGCGCAGGCGCTTGACGTGACGTCCGAGGCTGAGATTGCTGCACTGTTTGCCGGGATGCCTGCCAGTCACGGCGGGCTGGACATTCTGGTCAACGCGGCCGTGATCAATCACAACAAGCCGCTGCTCGAAATCAGCGGCGATGAATGGGACGCGGTTCAGGCGACCAATCTCAAGAGCGCATTCCTGACGACGAAGGCGGCCATCCCGTTGATGCGGGCGCGCGGCGGTGGGCGGATCGTCAACCTTAGCACGATGGGCAGCGTCCACCCGGTGCTGAACGGCAACAGCGCCTATTCGTCATCGCGCGCCGGGCTGAACCAGTTCACCCGCAACGTCGCGCTCGATTTCGCGGCCGACAAGATCACCGCCAACGCGGTGCTGCCCGGCGCAATAATGACCGAAACCATCAAAAGCGACTTCCGCCCGACCGGGCCGGGTGCCGATACAGCGCGCCATATCGGCGGCTATGGCAAGCCTGAGGACGTGACCGGGGCGGTGCTCTTGATGGTCAGCCCGGCGGGACGTTTCATCAGCGGCCAGATCCTCGCGGTCGATGGCGGCTTCCTCATTTCCTGATCCGGAGTATTCACTGTGGCAATTGCTCAAGCTACCATCAACGCCCTTTTCACTATTCCCGGCAAGGTGGCGATCGTCACCGGAGCCGGTTCTGGCATCGGTGAACGCACCGCCCACCTCATGGCCGAGGCCGGTGGCAAGGTCGTCGTCGCCGACCTGGTCGAGGAGCAGGCCCGGCGTGTGGCCGATGATATCGTCGCCGCCGGCGGCGAGGCGATTGCCGCCACGGTCGACGTTTCGGACGAGGCGGCGGTCAAGGCGATGGTCGCCAGCGCGGTAGAGGCATTCGGCGGAGTCGATGTGCTCGTCAACAATGCCGCCTACCGGCCCAAGGCTGATTTCTTCGAAATGAGCGTGGACGAATGGGACAAGATGCACGCGGTCAACACGCGCGGCACCTTCCTGTGCTCACGCGAAGTTATCAAGCTGATGCGGGCGCAGGGCAAGGAGCGCGGCGGGGCGATCGTCAACGTCTCGACCATCGGCACGGCCCTGCCCACGATCCACAATAACGTTCATTACGATAGCTCCAAGGCCGGAGTGAACTCGATCACCAAGAGCACCGCCACTGAATTTGCCGCCGACGGCATCCGCATTAATGCGGTCATGCCGGGCGGGGTGGACACGGGCGGATCGCGGAAGATGCAGGTCGATCCGGCGATGAACCTGGTGATGAAGGGTCCGATCATGATGCCCGGCCGGCTGCTGCTGGGTGTGGCCCAGCCGATCCAGCTGGCCAGCGCGATCCTGTTCCTCGCAAGCCCCGCGTCCAGCTACATGACCGGCCACATCATGGCGGTCGATGGCGGCTACCTCGTCGGATGATCGCGGCGCTGCCGCTGCTTTCGCTGGGCGGGTTTTACCAGTTCGGCTATGTCACGCGTAATCTGGACGCGGCGCTGGTCACCCTGCGCGACACTTTCGGGATCACGCGGGTGCGCCGCAAGCACAGCTCGCCCACCATGGAATCGCTCCATGCGTGGGTGGGGACGACGATGATCGAGGTGCTGCAGCTGAGCGAAGGCGCGCCGCAGATGTACTTCGATTATTTGCCAGAGACGGTCGGTGAATTGCGTCTGCAGCACCTCGGCTACCGGGTCGCCACTTTGGCCGACTGGGACGAGCTCAATGCCGCCGCGGCGCGGCTTGGCCTTGCGGTGCCGCTCTATGCCGACATGATGGAGGGCCAGCTCAAGGCCTGCTATTTCGATACGCGCGCGCTGCTCGGCCACTACACCGAATTCGTCTACCTCGCCGGAGCGATGGCCGGGATGTATGACGACGTGCCTCAGAACATGCCCCTTGCCATGACCGGAAATGCCTTATGATCCTTCACCCCGACCTGTCGCAACTGCCGCCTCCAGCTCTCCTGATCGGCGACCAGCGTCTGACCGAGGCGAGCGGCGGGACCTTTCGCCATATCTATGCAGCCACCGGCCAGCCTACCGGCGACATTCCGCTGGCAGGGGCATCCGAGATCGACGCCGCCGTATCTGCCGCACGCCGCGCCGCGCCGGGGTGGGCGAACATGCCGCGCAATGAACGGCGCGATTGCCTGATCCGGTTGGCCCACGTGCTGCGCGACCACGCCGACGAGCTGACCCGCCTTTCGGTGATCGACAACAGCATCCCGGTGATGACCCAGCAGTACGGCGCGCATGTCGCGTCCGACCTGTTCCTCTACAATGCGGGCTGGACCGACAAGATCGGCGGCGAGGTGATCCCAACCTGGCCGGGCAATGCGCTCGACTATACGCTGGATGAACCGTTTGGCGTGGTGGCTGTGATCATCCCGTGGAACGGGCCGGTCTATGCGCTGGGCATGGTGCTGGCCCCGGCGCTTGCCGCTGGCAATGCTGTGGTCGTTAAACCGCCGGAGCTGGCACCTTACGCCGCGATCCGCTTTGGCGAACTGTGTCTGGCCGCCGGGATTCCGCCGGGCGTGGTGAACATCGTGCCGGGCGGGCCGGAGGCGGGCGCCGCCCTGACCAGCCACCGCGGGGTCGACAAGATCAGCTTCACCGGCAGCGGGGCCACTGCCCAGCGGATCCTGACTGCGGCCGTTCCCCGGATGACCCCGGTCCAGCTCGAACTCGGCGGCAAGTCGGCCTCGCTGGTGTTTGCCGATGCCGATCTAGATGCGTTCACGCCGATGGGGCTGATGGGCATTGCCAACAACACCGGGCAGGGCTGCATCAATCCCACCCGCCTGTTGGTCCAGCGCCCGATCTACGATGAAGTGCTGGTGCGCCTCAAGGCCATGTCGGAACACTTGGCGATGGGTGATCCGACCGACATGGCAACGGTTATCGGCCCGGTGGTCGACGAGCGGGCAGTGGTGCGGATCATGGGCATGATCGACCGCGCGAAAGCCAGCGGCGCGCGGCTGATCGCCGGGGGTGAGCGGGGGACCGGCGACCTTGCGGGCGGCTACTATGTCCAGCCCACGGTATTTGCCGAAGTGGCGCACGACGCCGAACTGTCGCAGCATGAAGTATTCGGCCCGGTGCTGGCCGTCACGCCGTTCGATACCGAGGACGAAGGCATCGCGCTGGCCAACGGGACCGACTTCGGCCTTGCCGGATACATCTGGACGCAAAACCTCCAGCGCGCCCATCGCGTGGCGCAGCGACTGATTGCGGGCAACGTGTGGGTGAACGGCTTCATGGGTGTTCCTTCCTCAGCACCGTTCGGGGGCATCGGACAGAGCGGGGTCGGCCGACTTGGCGGGATTCACGGTATCCGCGAATTCCTGCGGCCCAAGAACATCTGGATCGGCCTTTGAGCGAGCAGCAGGCGGACTACGTCATCGCCGGTGCAGGCAGCGCCGGAGCGGTGCTGGCCGCGCGCCTCTCGCAGGATCCGCGCAAACAGGTGATCCTGGTCGAGGCCGGGGGCAGTCATCGCGCCCTGACGGTCGATATGCCGGCGGGTTCGTTTGCGCTGATGGGCCACAAGACCCGCGACTGGAATTACCCGGTCGAGCCTGACCCGACGGTCAATGGCCGGGCGCACACCTGGTCGGGCGGGCGAATGCTGGGCGGTTCAAGCTCGATCAACGGGATGGTCTATGTGCGCGGTCAGCGCGAGGACTACGCCCGCTGGGAAGCGGCCGGGGCGACGGGGTGGAGCTGGGATTCCCTGCTGCCCTACTATCTGCGCGCCGAGAATTTCCAGGGGCCGCCGTCGCAGTCGCACGGCAGCACCGGCCCGCTCAAGGTTGGGCCAGCCAATGCGAGCCATCCGCTGACCAGCGTGGTGCGCGATGCCTTTATGGCAATGGGCCTTCCCTATCTTGAAGATTATTGCGCGGGCGATCAGTTCGGCACCTTCAATGTGCTGACCACGGCAGCGGGCGGCAAGCGCCAGAGCACGGCCCGCGCCTATCTGGAGCAGGCGGCAAAGCGGCCCAACCTGACCATCCTCAAGAACACGATGGTTGACCGGGTGATCATCGAGAACGGCGTGGCCGTGGGGCTTGCGGTGATCGGCAAGGGCGGCCCGCGCGAACTGCGCGCGCGCGAGGTCATCGTCAGCGGGGGCACGATGGGCTCGCCTGCGATCCTGATGCGCTCGGGCATCGGTCCTGCGGCTGACTTGGCCGCGCAGGGCATCACGGTCGTTGCCGACCTGCCGGTGGGCCGCAACCTTCAGGAACACGTGGGGATCACCTTCAGCCAGCTGGTCGACGTGCCCACCTACAACAGCCCGTTCGGCCCTTGGACAATCGCTCGCGACCTGACCCGTTGGCTGCTCACCCGTTCGGGGCCGATGGCGTCGGCGGCGGTCCACCTCATGGCCAGTATCAAGAGCGATCCGACACTGGCCGAGCCTGACCTCTCGATCAGCTTCCTGCCGCTGGCGCTTGATTTCTCTGCCGGGCGGCCATCGATGCACAAGCGACCGGGCATCACCATCGGCGGCAACAGCATGCGGCCCGACAGTCGGGGCGAAATCCGCCTGCGCAGTCGCAACCCGAACGACAAGCCGATCATCGACCATCGGATGCTGGGCGACTCTCGCGATCTTGCGCGGTTGACAGCATTGGGCAAGTTCCTCGCCCGACTGTTCCAGACCGATCCGCTGGCGCGCCATATCGTGGCCGAGAATATTCCTTCGCCCGTGCCGCAAACCGATGCCGAATGGGAGGAGTTTATCCGCGCCAATTGCGGCATCGGTTATCATCCGGTCGGCACTTGCCGGATGGGTGGCGCCGATGCCGTGCTCGACCCCCAGCTGCGGGTACGCGGCGTGGGCAATCTGCGGGTGGTCGACGCATCGGTGATGCCGGTGATCATCTCGGGCAATACCAATGCAGCGACCATTGCAATTGCTGAACGCGCGGCAGACCTGATCGCCCGGGGCTGATCGTTTCAGCCCCGGGCGCGTCGGCTCAGGCTTCGATCGGCTCGGTTGGCAGACGGTCGGACGGGGTGCGGCCGTGGTCGGGCTCGGTCTCGCCCCACGCAAACCACACCGCCGGCTTGCGGGTTTCACCCACGCGCTGCCAACGCCCCTCCTGCTGCGGGGTCGGCGGGTGTTTGCGCATCATGTCAGGCATGGTGCCGAGCGGCTGGGGGATGAATTCCCAGTCTTCGCCATCAATTGTCAGCTCTATCCGCTTTGCAAAGGGCGAGCCTTCGGCAGGGGTGACCCGGCCGCTTATGTCGCGGGTCGTGGTTACAGTCGTTCCGTCGGTGAAAAGGGCGAAGCCAAGCGGGCCATTGCCGAGCATAAAGTGGCCATTCTCCCAGGTTCCATCTTCGTAGCGTGTGGCCCAGGTGTACCAGATGATGTGGCCCTTGTTCTCCATCACCAGGTCCTTGCAGACATAGAGGTCGCCGCCTTCGCCCATGTAGGTCTGGTCATAGGCGATCATCCCGGTCACCGGCTTGCCGCGCACGTGGCCCGCTACCTCGAAGATCTGCGAGACATAGAAAGTCCCGTATTCGCGGCCGGGCAGATACCATTGCAGGCCCGGGCGCATGATCGTTCCCGAAATGCTGAACAGACCGTCCTCATCCCAGGTGAATGTGTCGCCTTCGAAGGTCAGCCGGAAAGGCTTGCCGACTGCGGCGGCGGCGGGCTCCCACACAGCCGTTTCGCCATCCATGTAGATCCGCGCGCCGTTGGTCGGCGCCTGACCGGCCATGATGGCCATGTCGAACCGCAGTGCCTGGCCGTCGATCATGGTGGTCTCATACAAAAGCAAGACTGGCGGCCGGGCCATGTCGTCGGGAGCGCCCTCACCGTGAGTCAGTTCGTCATGATGCGAGAAGCGGCGGACGATTTCGTACATTTCGCCATCGGCGTCTTTCAGGTTGCCATAGGCGAAGGTGGCCGAAGGCTGGAGGCCATAGAAGCTGCCCATCTCGACCATGTCGCGAGGGCGGGCATGGTGCGCGCCACCCATCTGCTGAAAGAAATGACCACGCGGGTAGACGTTGGTGAGTTTAGGCATGAGTTCACTCCTGACCAGGTTGGGTCCAAAAAACGGAGGGTATCATCCGTTTAAAAGAATGCTAGGCTTTCTGATGCGTTATCGCGTGGGCGAAGAGTGTAATGAGCTTGGATAACAGGGCAGGGCAGCGGTGAGACGAGACGCGACACAAAACCGCCAACTCCTGATCGACACAGCCAGCGATCTGTTCCATGTCTGCGGGCCAGATGTTGCACTGGACACCGTGGCCGAGCGCGCAGGCGTGGGCATCGGCACCCTTTATCGCCACTTCCCCAATCGCGCGGCGTTGCTGCGGGCAGTGTTCGAGGCCCATCTCGATCATTACGCCAGTTTCGCCGAAGGCCATCGCGGCGGGCCTGACCTGATACCGGATTTTCTGCGATTGATCGCGAAGGGTGCGTCGACTTATGCGCTTGCTGCCGGGCACCTCCATGCGCACGGACCCGAGGCCGAAGCCTCCCGGTTGGTATTGCGGCGGTTCGACGCGATTGCTGAAACGGTAATCGGGCGAGCGCGGGCCGATGGACAAGTCGCCGACTGGGTCACGTCCGATACGTTACGGCTGTGCGGCAGGATGCTGCTGGGCCTCCTGGCCGATGCCCGTGCAACCGGGGAGGCGCCGGATACCGACGGGGCGCTGAGAATCATGCTGTCCGGGATCGGATCGAGAGCAAGCAGTTAGGAGTACTTGCTGTAGGCCGGCCATTACGTGTCCGGGCAGACCATCAACGTCGATGGCGGTATAGTCATGCTCTGACCGGGTCGGCGTCGACGGAGGAGGGAGCCGGGCGCATCACGATCGCCAGCACCATCGCCTCAAGCTCGGCCAGGAACTCGTTCTCGTCCATCGGCAGCCGCGCGGGATCGTCGTGCGCCATCCGGTCGCGCTCGAAAACGGCATCATAGAATGCCAACGAAGCGGTGCGCAGGCGAAATTCGAACAACGCAAGCGGAAGCGCGGGCGCGTGGCCGTGCAGCCGACGGTTCACGTCCTCGACGATGCCCAACGCGCCCGACGTGGCGAGGCGGATCGTCCTGCCCTGGCGTGAGCGCAGCATCTGGCTGATGAAGGCAGCATGGGAGTGTGATCCGTCGTCGGCGCGGATGATCAGGACCGGGCGCAGGATGATCTGGAGCATCCGCAGCGGGCTGTTCAGGGTGCCGCTGGCAATGGCTTCGTCGTACAGGCGCTGGCGTGAGTCCTCGATCGCCGGCGTGCGCCAGCGCGACACCGCGAGCAACAGGCCGTCGCGATCCCCGAAGTGATAGGCGATCGCTGAATTGTTGCCCATCCTGGCCGCGATGGTGATCTGCCGCATTGAGACCCCTTCGACCCCGTGCTGGCCTATCAGGCGTTCCGCCGCGCCAAGGATCGCCAAGGCGCCGGCGGACCTCAGTTCGGACTGGGGCTCGGGAATGATCGACAAACAGGAGCTCCTTCCGATCGCCATCGCGTTCACGATGCTGGCAAACCATGCCCCGCCATGACTAGCAAGTAAGATACATGTCTTGTACAACGCAAGGCAAGCCGCCGAAAGCGGGGCAGCAGCACGAGAGGTGAACCGATGGGTGGCGCGACATACCAGACCGTTGAAAAGCCCAGCCATGTGCCGGCTGATCGGGTAGTCGATTTCGATTACCTGCATCCCCCGATCGATGAAAACGGCACGGTCTACGATGTCCTGCGCGAACTGCAGCAGGGCCCGGACATCGTCTGGACGCCCCGCTATGGCGGACACTGGGTCGTCACCCGCTTCGAGGACGTGAAGTGGGTGCAAGAGAACTACGAGATCTTCAGCCATGAGGAATTCACGATTCCGCGGGTGGCCACGCTGATCAAGATGCCTCCGCTGACCGTCGATCCGCCACTGCACGCCCGCTACCGCGCGGTGCTCAACCCATTTTTCACCCCGCGCCGGGTGGCCGAAATGGGCGAACAGGCCCGCGCGATCACGGTTGAGCTGATTGACAAGGTGCTGCGTACCGGCCGATGCGATTTCCGCAAGGATTTCGCCGAGGTCATGCCAGCCGCCATGTTCCTGCGCATCGTCGACCTGCCAGCCGACAAGCGCGCGGAGTTCGTGGCTTGGGGCAAGCAGTTCATGGAAGCCGATAACGCCTCGGCCCGCGAGGCGGCGCTGGGGCCGATCGTTGGCTATTTGTCGGGCATGCTGGCCGAACGTTACGCCAACCCCGGTGAAGACATGCTGACGGCCATTGCACAGTGGCGTGATAATCCCCGCTTCGGCGGTGAGCACGAAGTTATCGGCATGGCGCTGCTGGTATTCTTTGGCGGGCTCGACACAGTTGCCAACCTGATTTCGTTCGTAGCCTGGCATCTGGCCGAGCATCCCGAACACCAGCGCCGCCTGCGCGAGGATCCGTCGATCGTCCCGGCGGCGGCTGAGGAATACCTGCGCCGGTTCGGCCTGTCCAACACCGGACGGCTGATCAAGTCGAACGTCGAGCGCAAGGGCGTGACCATGCACGCGGGCGAGATGGTGATGGTCCCGATCGGCGCTTCATCGATCGATGACCGGCACTATCCCGATCCGTTGACGGTCGATTTCGATCGTCCCGGCAACTTCGCGCCCGGCGGCGGGAGCCACAACACCTTCGGCAATGGCCCGCACAAGTGCCTTGGCCAGCCACTTGCCCGGGTCGAACTGACAGTGCTGCTCGAAGAATGGCTGGCCCGGGTGCCCGAGTTCCGACTGGATCCCGAAAAACCGCCGATCTCGCACATGGGCGCCGTCAACGGCGTGTCGCAACTTCATCTTTTGTGGGACGTTTGACGAGGCAACTGTCAGCAAGGAGACCACGATGAAGCCCTGGGCGGAATATGTCGATCTGCTGAAACCCGCAGGCGATATCCTCGACGAGACGACGGGTCCGGTCAACGAGCAGTTGCGCGCCGATCTCTACCGGCAATTCTCGATGAACCTGTCGCAGGCCTATTTCCTGCTGATGATGGCCGACCCGCGCTGGCCCGAGTTCATTCCGTTTGAGAATTCGGCCTTCCTGCTGCAGCCCAACCCCGATTCGATCTACTATGTCGCCAGCGTCGAAGGCGGCGGCATCTACCGGATCGTGGGGGAGCGTGGCAATTCGCCGGTGGCTGGCTTTGCCACTGGCAACAAGCTGTTCGGCACCAACGGCGTGCAGCCGGGCAAGGGCTTCGGCAACTTCGATCTCGACGATCTGACGCTGAATGCCGACGGCCGGTTCTCGGTGATCTTCAGCGCCGAACGCCCGGTCGGCTACGCAGGAGACTGGCTGCTGCTTCATGCCGAGGCCGATTTCATCCTGCTGCGCCAGTTCTCCTACGATTGGGGCAACGAGCGCGACGTGCGCCTTGCTATCGAGCGACTCGACCCGCCCGCCGCGCCGCGGGCGCGCATGACTCCGGACGAACTCGACGTGCGCCTACGCAAGGTGTTTGCCTATACCGCCGACGTCAGCCGGGTGGGGATGGCTGCAGTGCGGCGACCGCATGACGGCGGTTTCATCAACAAGATGCACATCCATACCTTCGAAGACATGGGCAACGGCAACGATTGGCCACAGGCCTATTTCGAGATGGTCCACCAGACCGCCCACGACGAAGCTCTGGTGATCGAGAGCGAACTGCCGGAAACCCGCACCTACTGGAACGTTCAGGTGATCGACGGGCTGTGGAACCAGGTCGATGTTCCCTATCGCCAGTCCAGCCTTAACGGGCACACTGCCAAAGTTGACCCCGATGGCAAGTTCCGCGCGGTGCTGGCCCACACCGATCCGTGCTACTACAACTGGCTGGATACAGGCGGGAGCACCTACGGGATGCTGATCGGGCGCTGGTATCGCTGCTCGTCCACACCTACGCCGCAGATCACGAAGATGAAGCTGGCCGACGTTGCCGGTTACCTCGGTGACCGTTCGCAGCGCGCCACGCCGGATGAGCGAGCGGCGCAATTGCGCCAACGCCTGATCGGGAACCAACTGCGTAAGAAGTGGTGAGGCGCACCGCTATCGTTCCTGCGATGTAAAGGTCGTGGGGCACCGGAGTGATTGCCGGGCCGCCGGACCGAGCGCATTGAGGCGTTCAGCAAACGCAAGGCACGCTCACGAATGACCGCAGCCAATCCCTTCGCAGCCAATCCCTTC
>JBDUBN010000063.1:0-10395 GCA_040004085.1 Novosphingobium sp. | reverse complement strand
TTCCATCCCGTCGGCAACGAACTTCGCTGTGCGGAGCAGCAGGGTATAGCGTTGGCCCTGCCTCCGATCATCGTCCTGGAAATCGTCTGCTGGTTTACCCTGGAAGGCTAAGCCATGTGTCCCGTCGCTCATGGTCATGCTCCGGTATTAAGTGAAAGTTGTGCAAAATATCGGACAAGACACCATTACTTGCCGCATCGATCTGGGGAACACTGCAGGTATAAAGCGCATGGACGGCGGCGCACGGGAAGTGTGAAACAGTAACACGCTCGCCATGTTACGCCGCATCACAGCCTGGTAACCGACCGAGAACATTGCCCATGCGGATTGCCAACCGGGTCGGAACGCCATACGCCACGTGAAGTCAGGCATCGCCATGCGCCGATCCGGGGGTCTGCATGAACGCCGCTGGGCCGGAGGGTATCCGTGATCGACGCCGTACACATGAGAGCAGAACTCGCCTCTGTCCTCCTCAATTCTGCATTGGTCCGATCACCCGTCATGGCGCGTTTGTTGCGCTATCTGGTTGAGACATCTATCAGCGGCGACGGCAAAACATTGAAATCCTATTCCGTAGCGGTCGATGGCTTGGGCCGCAGCCCCGATTTCGACCCCCAAACAGATGCCTACGCGAGGGTTCAGGTGGCACGTCTGCGCAAGCTGCTCGATGCCTTTTATGCCAAAGTCGAACCGAAGCCGACCTACCGCTTGCTGATTGACAGCGGCTCTTATGAAGTCAGGCTTGCAGCCTGCCACGTAGCTAGGGCGGCTCGGCCATTTGTCCGCTCGTCACGGTTCACACTGACCGGAAATCACGTAGCCAAATGGCAGCTTGTGGCGGGGATCGTCGCCAGCCTGATCATCGCGGCAGGTTTGGTCTTGTTCTGGCGGGCGGAGTCCAACGCTGCAACTGCGCAGTGGCAGATCAACGATTTCCCCTTCGTGGACGTCACCGTCAGCGACGAGACTGATGGGCAGTCGCAAACAGGTCTGGCGCGCCGCCTGCGTGAATCGATCCTCATGAAACTCGATAAGTATGAGGGCATCCGGGTCGCCTATGCATCGACGAGCGCGAGCAATTATTCAATCAATGTCACGTTGGAACGAGCGGGAGATGTCGTCCGCGAAAACATCATGGTGATTGATCGCCGGTCTAACCGGCTGATTTTTTCCGATAGCGGTCAAAGCCAAGTCACTGATGGCGATATTGATCTTCCAGGCACTGAATTCACAGCAAAATCTTTGTTCCATATAGTTCACCCCACCGGCATAATTCATTCTGCGGAGCGCAAGCGGAACCACCCACTCGATACACCCTATGGCTGTTTGCTGCGATTCACTGCCCAGATTAAGAATGGCCTCTCTCTGGGTGACAGCGACTTGGCGCAGTGTGCGCGGAACTGGCATGCTGCTGCGCCAAACCACCCATTTGCAACGGGTCTCTATGGATGGACGTTGATCGATGCATCACTCTCACAAGTCACGGCATCGGGGCGTCAGCGTAGCGTTCAAAATGCCATTGACGTGCTGGAAAGTGGGAAGGCGCTGAACCCAAATTCGCCCTTCCTCCAGCTCGCGGCGATGCGCGCATACGCCGTCGCCGGCAACAGGATGGCGATGCACGCTGCCGCCGCGCGCGCGCTCACCTTAAACCCGGATAATCTGGATATTCAGGGTGTAGCTGGCGTGACGCTGACGCTGTGGAATGACCCTGAAGGCGAAGCGCTGCTGAACCGAGCCATAAGGGAGCATTTCAATCCGCCGCCGTGGTATTTCGTCGGCGCATTCGTGTCGGCAATGATGCGGGAGGACAATGAAGGTGCGGGTCGGGCAATAGCAGAACTGACTGCGCTTCAGCATTCGCTGGCGATCCGCCCGATCCTGTCGGCTGCACTCGAAGCACACACGGGCCATCTGGATCAGGCGCGCGCGTCATGGAATCAGGCAGTGGCCATGCAGCCCATACTCGCGATCAAACCGGAAGCGTTCTTCAAGCGAATGCCGATGGCCCCCGAAGTCCGCGCGCGATTGCGGGAATGGCTTGCCCCTGTGCTCAAATAACGCGGCAAGCGCGGGTGCGAACCGGGCCGTCCGAATCGCGGATGATCAAGGTGAAATCCAGCCGTACATGGCGAGGCAGCGTTGCCGCGGGTCCCGTCACGCTGCCCACCAGCAGCCGTGTTGCATGACGCGCCATTTCGGCCACCGGCTGACGCGCGGTGGTCAGTTCGGGCCAGACCATGGTCGCGGACGCGGTATCGTCGAACCCGCAGACCGCCAGTTCACCAGGGACATCGATGCCGTGACGGTGTGCGGTTGCTATGGTTGCCGCAGCCATATCGTCGTTGCTGGCAAAGATGGCAGTAGGCCGTGGATCAACATCAAGCAAAGTGCGGGCGGCAACAAGCCCCGAACGATACGTGAAGTCCCCATTGGCCTCGTATCGCGGATCAATGGAAATGCCAGCCTCACGCAAACCGCGATGGTGCCCTTCGCGGCGCTGTGCGCTGGCCGTCTGGTTGTAGGCGCCAGCGATAAATCCAATTTTGGTATGGCCCAATTCGATCAAACGTTTTGTCAGCGTGTAGGCTGCGGCCTCGTCATCAATACTGACTGAATTGGCGAACGCAGCCGGTGCTCCGGTAGCCACCTGAGCAATGGGAAACCCGGCGGCGTGCAATGCGTTCACCAGTTCGGTGTCGTCCGAAAGTGGGGGCGGCAACAGGACTGCATCGACCCGGTGATGGGTAACCTTGGCGACAAGAGCGGCGGCAGGCTCCCCATCGGCGCAGTGTTCGATGATCAACTGGGCGTCGAGCGCACTGGCCTCGTCCAGACAGCCGACGAGAAACTCGCTGAGATAGGCGGCGCTGGGGTTGGAATGGAGCAGGGCAATGCGGCACTGCCGTCCACCAGCCAGACTGCGTGCGGCAAGGTTGGGCAGATAGCGCAATTGTGCAATCGCCGCCTCGACCCGTTCGCGCGTGGCGGGCATAACTTTGGCGTCGCCATTGACCACGCGTGACACGGTCATCGGCGACACCCCCGCAACCCGGGCGACATCGGCGACCGTCGGGCCGCGGCTCCCCCGACGTTGCCCGCGAACTTTGGTTGGTGTATCGGCAGTCCCCATCGGCGCGAACCGTATTATGGCTGCCGCCTATGCACAAGCAATTCGCGTTCAATTACGATTTAGCCTTGCTGTGGCCGACTTTTTTGAAAATGGCGCTGCTTAACAAGCGGCCAAAGCCAGCGCGCCGCGCTCACTTGCCGACGACCCGTGGGACAAACGTTGCCTGATCCATTCCGCCGCGCTAGCGCGGCGGAATGGATCAGGAAACCGCCCCGCGCCGCGATGCTGTTGTACTTTTGTCAGGCGGACTGGACTCGATGGTTGCCGCCGGACTGGCAAAGGAAGCCGGCTTCCGGCTTAACGCGCTGACCATCGACTACAATCAGCGTCACCGCCGTGAGATTGATGCAGCCCGGATTATTGCCGAACGTCTGGGCGCTGCCCGCCACGTGGTGCTGCCGCTGGATTTGCGCCAATTCGGCGGATCTGCGCTGACCGCCGACATCGACGTACCCAAGGCGGGCTTGGGCGAGGGCATCCCCGTCACCTACGTTCCCGCGAGGAACCTGGTTTTTCTGTCCCTGACCCTGGCCTGGGCAGAGGCTATCGGCGCGCGCGACCTGTTCATCGGGGTCAACGCACTCGACTATTCAGGATATCCGGACTGTCGGCCCGAGTTCATTGCCGGATTTTCCGCACTGGCTGAACTTGCCACCAAAGCAGGTGATCAAGGTGATCGCTTCACCATCCACGCCCCGCTGCAATTCCTCGGCAAGGCGGACATTGCCCGAGAAGCGGCGAGATTGGGACTAGAATCCGGGATCAGCTGGTCATGCTATGACCCGCAACCGAATGGCCGGGCTTGCGGCCAATGCGATAGCTGCCGCTTGCGAAAAGCAGGTTTCGAACAGGCAGGTCTGCTCGACGGGACACTTTACGCCAACCACTGAAGTGCGCCTGAGCTGCGCAAAAGGCCAGCCCTACTTGCGCCAACCCGGCGGGTACCGTCCATTGACTTCTGGCGTACCTGACAGGCGGCTGCGTTGACGGAATACTCTTGCGGCAAACAAAAAAGGGGCCGGATTTCTCCGGCCCCTCAATTTGTTTGCCAAATGGCAGAGCTTACATGCCCGATCCGGGACCGTAAGTAATCTCCACGCGGCGGTTCTGCAGTTCACGGACACCGTCAGCTGTCGGCACGCGTGGGTTGCTTTCACCAAACGCCTGACCAGTGATTGCCGCATCAGCAACACCGTGAGTGGTAAGATAGCCACGAACCGAGTCATTACGACGACCGGATAGAGCGACGTTGTACGTCGGCGTACCCGAACGGTCGGCGTAACCAGCCAGCATGATCGGAACATTGTTGCAGCTACCGTAAGCGGTAACAGCATTGTCCAGAATCGACGCTGCCTCAGGCGTGATATCCGACTTATCCCAGTCGAAGAACACGATGTAAGGTCCCTTATTGCACGCAGCCTCAGGTGGCGGCGGCGGCGGGGGAGGTGGCGGCGGCGGCGGCGGCGGTGGTGGCGGTGGCGGTGGCGGTGGAGCCACTCCACCGAAGTTGTACGTCAGCGAGCCCATCAGACTGTGTGTCCGCAGCTTGCTAGTTACCGCACGGCCCGCCGTATCGACAAAGCGAAGGTTGTCGACGTTGAAATACCGGTACTTGATGCCGGCATCCCAGTGGTCGCTGATTGGCGCACGAACGCCGGCCAGTGCCTGCCAAGCGAAACGGGTGTCCGAATCGCGCAACCAGCCCGGTCCGACCGAGTTGATCGAATAGTGGTGGTTGACGCGTGAAACACCTGCACCGCCGCCGACGAAGCCTTGAATGCCGTCGTCAGAGCCAAAGTCCAGCAGGGCGTTAGCCATGAAGCTGAGCGCGTTCACGTCACCAGCAACATAGCTCCACGTGCTCGTCACGCCCGGCGACCCTGCCCCAATGGCCAAGTTAGCCGGAATACCGGTAGTGCTAGTCAAATTCTTGGGATCAGCTTCGCGCCAGCTTGTTTCCGCTTCAATGCGGAACATGCCAAAGTCGTAACCAACAATCGCGCCAAAGTCATAACCATAGTCATGATCGACCTTAGCGGTGCCAGCCGGAACAACAACCGGAGTGGCAATAGCTCCAATGTTGAACTTCGAATCTTCGACGATCATCGCGCCGCCGTCGCCTTCAATATACCACGCTTTGTCACGTGCCAGAGCTGGGGTCGCGAGGGCCGTTGAAGCCAACGCCATCCCAATGACCAGTTTCCGCATTCTGAATTCCCCTCTATCGAGATTAAATGCCACCAATGTGGCTATGTGTCTAACGCCTATAGAATTGCCATGCAAGCAGTCAAAGCCTGCAACTGTTGCATGAAAGCCGCAATTTACACAGCTTCACAAATCAAAATTACGTGCAATCTCCATGAGGCGCCGCGGAAACACTCGCGAGAGCATACAATTTCCGTTATGCTGGCGGCAGCGTACCTGCGTCTCGCAGGCATTGCAACAAGTTAGCAAGCGCAGCACGGGCTTCGACATCAATCGTCGTGCCGCCGCTTGGTGTAGTCGGCGCGGTTGGAGCAAACCAATTGGCTCCAATTCGGCGATAGTCCTGACCCGAACTGCGATTAAAAACGCGCATTCCGGGGGTCGGCGTAAAGAAAATCCATTGTCCCGTTTGGCGGCACGCCAGATTTCCCGCCTGCCCGGACCAAATCCCGCCCGGCGTATTGCCAACAATCCAGGCCGTGCCGTCAATCGGAGTGGATGGTGGATCTTCGGCAACGCCTTCCACGACGCAGTGCAGCAAGGCGTCCGTGATCGAAACGCCCTCGTTGACGAAGACTTCCTTCTGCGCCTGCCCGGCAAACAGCAGCGGCATGGCGAACCGCGGGGTGACGCTATCGAACGTGATTGGGGTGGTCATATGGCATCCTTGCAACTGAGGTCAGGCGAGAAAGGTCAGAAACAATGTATCGGACAGCGCGTAGCTGCCGCGTTGACGCACCTGGAATGCGGAGCCGATGGCAGCGACAGGAAGCGCGGCAAGTTGGCCGGCAGAAAGGATCAATTCGGGGGTCTGAGTGGTCCAGGTTGCAAACGGACTTTCCGGAGCGCCCAACGTTACCTCATAAAACTCTGCTTGTTCATGCAGCGGTGAATCCACGCCATCAAGCCAAGTCCAGGCGCCACGCGCACGGCGGGTCCAGCGCATCGTCAGACTGCCGTCAGCCGCGCGTTCGTACCGCGCATGTACTGGGGCGAGCGGCTTTCGGGTGATGCCGCGCAGCGCAATCGCGGCAGTAACTGGTGCCGCATCGCCCAGCCCAATGGCGGCGATATGGGCGTCAGGCATATCGCCAACCAGCACAAGATCAAGCGCGGAGGCAGTTCCATCGAGCAGCAGGAATGCTTCGCCAGCAATATGGCTGTCGGTTGCCCACTCCGTGCCGCCTCTGCCCCGCAGCAATCCCTCCAGCCGCCACCGCGCGTTGCCCAATGACACGGCGCTGGCAAACTGGATCATTTCGCTTCCGAGCAGCGCCCGGTTGGCACCCATGGTAATCTGGCGGGCGGTTGAATCGGCGAGCACTAGATCGTTGGCCACTAGTTCGATGACAACACTTGATATCCGATCAAACAGATGCGGTGACGCGGCGGGCAAAGTGGTTATGGCCTGCCCCATGGCCGAACGCGCACGGCCACTCGCGCCCAGTGGTTGCAACTGGCCGTCCCCGTGTTCGACGTAGAGCGCGGCGCCCTTCCACCCTGCCGAGCCTGAAGACGTCGCGGCGAACAGTAAGGGTGTGTCGCCGCTGCCTGTGCCGTCCCACGGCAGCTCAAACGCGGTGAGCACCGTCTGACCGGGCAGCGCATCAAGTGGCGGCATGGTCCGGCCCGGATCTGCAAGCGTTATCGCGACTGCCGCGCCATCGCCGAAAGTGCGTTGCAGGGACAGTTCAATACCTGAATCGCGCCATTCCCAATCGTTTACCCGCCACACTCCGGGCTCATCCGGCACCGTGACCAAGCTTCCGGGGCGGACACCGGGATCGAGTTCGGCGGTGCGCCAAGCCAACGTCTGGCGTGCCCAACTGGCCCGCCGCGCAATCACTTCGATCAACTGGCGCGCATCGCCCGAAGCCAGCGCTGCCGGGAGTTCCACAGTTGCTGGCTGGCCAGGGCGAGGCCTGCCGGGGGCTCGTTGCAGGCCGGGCTGATAGTCGCGGTCGATGTCGTAATAGCGCAGGATTTCAGGCAGCGCGCTGGGCGGCGGCAGCCGTTTGCGGGTATATCCCTGCTTTGATCCGAACGCGTCGTCGGCAATGGATATCGCCGCTTCGCGCAGCAAGATCGGCGCTGACGTTCCGTCGCGGCCCAGCGTCAACTGGTCGCCGCTGACGTCACAATCGATGGGCCATGCGGGATCGAGCTGCGACAGGGTGTCTGCCAATGAGCCTTCGCAGCTCAGCCCGACCAATCCCGACATCGCCACGGTGGCCACCACATCATCGACTACGCCGTCGAGCAGAGCGGCCGAGGTAAACCCTGCGTCATCGGCGAAAACCTCGAACGTCAGCGCCGGAATACGGTTGCCGAAATCTCCGAGTTGCAAGTCTTCGAACACGGAATAAGCCAGCCCGCGATAAGCAGGACAGAGACCCTCACCTTCGGCGGCGGCCAACAGAGGATCGAGGAGTTGATCGCCAGCGCCGTTGTAAAAGCGAAAGCTGCCGCCCGATTTCATGTCGCCCGCCGCGCCGCGGAGCAGGTTGCCGTCGGCCCAAATTCGGCCAATGCCCGCAATGCGTCTGCTTGAGAGGGCAACCGCCAGTGAGGCGGAATAGCTGTAGTTCGTGACCGATGGTTTGCCTTTGCCGCCCCCCTGCTTGTCGCGGTGTTCGACAAGATCGGTCGACCAGATGATCGTTCCGGCCAGACGCATCCGCCCGAATACCCGGGGTACCGGTGTGCCGTAACTTGATGTGGTGACCGACAGCTCTTTCAAGCGCGGTCCTTCACGGGTGCCGCCGCCAAATATCATGCCATCGACCGACCGGCCCACCAATGCGCCGATAGCACCGCCAATTGGCCCGCCAAACATCGAGCCGACGGCGGAAAACAGCAAAGTTGCCATGGTGTTACCTCAATTTTCGGGAGCGATCAGGCGCCACTGCCGCAGCAGCGCATGAGGATAGGGACCGGGCGAAATCACCACCCGCCGAAGCCCGGCATGCGCCTCGACAAAACGGTCACGGCCACTGGCGGCGACCGCGAAGTGCAATTGCGCGGGCGATGGCTGGAACAGGCAGACGTCGCCCGGCTCAATGCCGCCCTCGATAAGATCGAAGCCAAGATCGCTGGCAAACAGGCCCAGTCCCGGCCACCTGCTGGTGCGGAGGCTGTAACCACTGGGCAGGTCTGCCTTGATGCCGATGGCGCGAAAAACCGCCTGCAGCAGGCCGATACAATCAAGGCCGGTTTGCGGATCACGTCCGTGCAAGCGGAACGGACAGCCGACCAGCGCTTCGGCAGCGTGGGCGATATCGGCCCCCGTCACAACCCGACCAGTCGCGTTTGGGTGAGTCACGCTGACGACGAGGGATAGCGGGCGATCAGGTCATTGCCCGGGAGGTATGGCTCGCCCTGAAAATTGATCGCGTTGGCAAAGCGGGTGGCGCAAGTGTCCAGTGTGCGGTCGCAGCCCTCGCGCAGCGTCACGCGCAGCCCGGCGGTCAGGGCCTGGTCGAGCGGCGATCCGAGCACCAGCGCGTTGCCGACGATGCCAATCACTTCCGCGCTGACGCCGGACAGCGGTCCGTCAATCCAGCGCAGCAATCCGCCCGTGAAATTCGCCAGCGTCACCGGAGCGGTAACGGTGACGGTATTCGCCGAGGTATCCGCGCTGACCAGCACGCCCTCATGCGTGAACCGCGCAGGCGACAGCGTGCAGCCCGGTCCGCAGAACACTGCACGGCAGGTCGGGCTGGTGCGCGGAACCGGGTCGCGCTGCAATTCGGCCTTGCGCGAGGCGAGCTGCGCGGTGAACTTGCCGGCTTCTTCCAGCACAGATCCTATGCCCCCCCGGTACAGCACATGGCGTTCCAGCGTGGTCCAGTCGACCAGCCCGATCGCTACCCGCGCGCCGTCGAAACGACCGGCGGCGAGATCGGCGGCAGAGATCGATTCATGGCTGAGCGCGCCTTCGACTTCGGCGCTGTCCGGCTCGAAATCGGCGGAGCGGCGGATGGCCGAGGGCAGCATGCCCGGCGCGGTGCGATGGAGCAGGCCATCGAACCACAAGTCATTGTCATGCGTGGTAAAACCAATCGTCACGCCATCGCGCCGCGCCACGCGCCAGTAGGTGGCGACGGTTTCCAGCGCGCCGGAAAACCACACCCTTGTGCTACCTTCTCCCGGCGTCATACGTCCTCCCGAATTTCGATGACCGGCACGCTGGGAGCTTCGCCCGCAGCGAAATTGGCGCCGTTGATCTGCAAATGGTCTTCGGCAAAGCGGACCGGAACATCGAACACAAACCCGGCGCGCACCGCCGCGCCGACATCTGGCGCGGCGGCAAAAGTGATCGCGCCGAGTTCGCCGAGCGACCAGCCGCTGGTGGCTGGGACGCCATTCACACTCACCACCAGACTGCTGGCAACCGGGCGGGTGATCCGCCGCAACTGGGCGTCCGGACCGTCGCCATAGCGCTTGAGCAGGGCAAAGCTGGCCTTGATGCCGTCGCCGGTGCCTAGCAACTGATCGCCAGCAGCGGGCGTACCGATCATCGCATTGGAACTGAAATCGGATGGGTCGCGCAAGCGGAACCCCCGCGCCGCGCCGCGCCGGGCGCGGAAGAATGCCAGCAACTCGCCCAGTTCATGTTCAGAGCGAATTCCCGGCCCCAGATCAAAACGCAACCGCGCATTGGACCACAGGCTGTTGCGCCGCTCAAAGCCGGAGGCGGTGACGGAAACGCTGGTCGAAAATTCGGGCGTCACCGTGGCATCGCGGCCAAGTGCGAGCGGAAAGGGAAGGTCATCAAAGGCCTGCATCGGATCGTCCTCTGCGATTAAGGGTAAGCGGACAAAGCCGTCGCGGCAGACTTGCGGCAGCGCCCAGATGAAGATTTCGTGCGCCTGGCGCTGCACCGCCTCGTCAATCCCGGCATCGATCAGCCGCCACAAATTGGGGTCTTCGCCAGCGGGAATGTACCCGGCGAGGTAGTCCTGACTGGTCGCCGGATAGCCAAGCCGCGTATTGATCGCGGCGTAAGCCGTTCGGCGGTGCGCATCCGCCCCGGCGGTCAGCCAATCGTAGTCCTC
>JBDUBN010000372.1:0-3105 GCA_040004085.1 Novosphingobium sp. | reverse complement strand
AATGTCATTATTCATCGACGTCCACTCGCACGTTTCGCCGTTCGAATTCCCGGCGGCGCCAAATGCTGCGGTATCGCCGCGCTGGCCTTGCATGCAATGCCAGTCGTCGGTCGAAGGGACGCTGATGATCGGCGAGTCGCCGTTCCGCAAACTCGATGCCCGGTCGTGGGACGTGGAACGGCGTATCGAGGACATGGATCGCGATGGGGTTGACATTCAGGTCTTGTCGCCGATGCCCGAACTCCTGTCCTATTGGCTGGACCTCGCCGACGCGCAGATCCTGTGCGATGCCGCCAACAACCAGATCGCCAGCATGGTCAGCGCGGCACCGGGGCGTTTTCGCGGCCTTGGTTCGGTCCCCCTGCAGCACCCCGAAACGGCAGCCCGCATGTTGCCACGGCTGAAGACCGAATTTGGTCTCAAGGGGGTGGAAATCGGCAGTAACATCAACGGAAAGCTGCTGGGCTATCCCGAATTTGATCCGTTCTGGGAAGCCGCCGAGGCTGAAGGCATGGCGGTATTCGTTCACGCGCTGCATCCGGTTGCGGCCAAGAACTTAACCCCGCCGCATACCAATTACACCGGGTTTGCCTTGTTCCCGGTCGATACCGGGATGACGGCATCTTCTATCATCATGGGCGGAGTACTTGATCGTTTTCCGCGTCTGCGCATCGCCTTCAGCCACGGTGGCGGCACACTCGGGGCGATGATCGGTAGGCTGCAACTGGGCTGGTCGACAGCGGGCGGCGCGGACGGAGGCGGGACGCTTGCACCGATCGATCAGGCGAAACGCTTCTTCTATGATACCAACGTCTATGATCCGGAATACCTGACCTATCTGGCGACGCGCTTGGCGCCGGGGCAAGTCCTTGCCGGCACCGATTACCCTTACCAGATCATGCAGCAGGACCCGGCGCGGTGGATTCGTTCGATGGGTTTGCCGGCGGAAGTTGAGCGCAGCATCTGTTCGGGGGCGGCTGGGCGCTTCCTGTCTGAAAATTTCTAGTCCGAGCCCCAGCGTTTCAGCATGGCTTCGCCGGGCTCGTCCGGCCCGATGGCGCCGGGCGTGCGCGAGAACCGGGGCGCGGGGGTCTGCTGCATAAATCCGTCATGCAACACATAGCCGCCGCGCGCCGCGACCTGCCGGTGTGACTGCGCCTCTGCGAATTCAAGGATAGGCGCGGCGCAAGCATCGCAGTCCTCGAGTAGCGCAGTCCACTCATCACGGGTTCGGGTAAGGAAGATAGCCGCCATCGCGGCCGACCGTTCGGGCCACACCGAAGGGTCATATTGGTTCTCCACCCATTCCAGCGGCGCGCCGATCCCTTCGAGCAAGGCACGATAGAACTGCGGCTCGATTGCGGCGACGGCAATCTCCCTGCCGTCCCCGCACAAGTAGGCGCGGTAGTAGTTTGACGCTCCCACCAGCAAATTTTTGCCTCGTTCCAGCGATAGGCCGCCCGGCGGCACGTGTCCGGCAGCTCCGGCGAGCAATGCCGCAACCCCATCGATGATCGCGGCGTCGATGACCTGTCCCTGGCCGGAACGCTCCCGCTCGTACAGCGCTGCGAGCACGCCCACGACGAGAAACATCGAGCCGCCGCCGAAATCCGCGACCAGGTTCATCGGTGGCACGGGTAGCTCGCCCGGTCGGGCAAATGCATGAAGCGCCCCGGTGATCGCCATGTAGCTGAGGTCATGTCCGGCTCTCAGCGAAAGCGGGCCATCCTGACCCCAGCCGGTCATGCGTGCATAGATCAGTCGAGGATTGACCGCCATGGCCACGTCCGGCCCGAGGCCGAGCCGTTCCATGACCCCCGGACGATTGCCTTCGATCAGGACGTCTGCATGCTGGACAATCTCAAGCGCGCGGGCGACGTTCTCCGGTTGCTGCAAGTCGAGGACGAGCTTCCCCCGGCCGCGTTCGGTGACAGGATTGATGGTGAACGCTGGCTGGTTGGGCCGCTCAATTCGCAGCACTTCGGCTCCAAGGTCTGACAGCAGCATGGCGCCGTGAGGGCCTGGCCCCATCCCGGCAAATTCGACACACCGCAATCCTGCAAGCGGACCATTTCGCTTCGACTGCTGTGTCATACTGCCTCTCCCTAGTCGCCTGCACCTGCGTGATGTGTATTCAGCGTGGCTGCTGCATGGTGCCGCGCCGTGTCAATGTGACTTCCGCATTGCCCGACACTTAACGGCTGCACAGTACTTGGCGCCGAGCGACGCGTTTATTGAAATGAATCTTAGCAGTCCAAAATGCCGCGCCTAAGCTCGGTCGTGGCCAGAGCTATTCGTTGCGGCGACAATCGTGATTTCCCGTGTGGTGAATTTGAACGCGGCAGGCCGACATGCAATCTCTCTTGGTGAGGATTGCACCATCCGCGTGACGTCATTGGCTGATGTGAGAGGACGACATGGTACTTCCATATGCTGAACTGATGAAGCTGGACCGTGAGTTCAGCCGCGGCTGGGACGAGCGTGACGTAATGATCTATGCGCTGGGTCTTGGGCTGCCATCAGACCCGCTGGACGAGCGACAACTGGCGTTTGTCTATGAGAAGAATTTGGCTGTGCTGCCGACCTTTGTCTCAACCATAGTGCTGGGCCAAAGCGCGACAGCGTTCGCCGGGCTCGACTATGCCCATCTGCTTCACGGCGAGCAGGCCGTAACCATTCACAAGTCCGTTCCGACGAGCGGCAAGGCCTTGGTCAAGTCGCACATTGAGGGCGCGTGGGACAAGGGGCCGGGCAAGGGCGCCGTTTTCAGTGACATCTCCGATTTATACATGGCGGGAGAAGAAGAGCCCTTTGCAACGGTGCGGAACACGGCGTTTGGGCGGGCCGAAGGCGGTTTTGGCGGGCCCATGACAGGGCAACCCGCGCCTCACCCGATCCCGCAGCGCAATCCTGATCGCACCGCGATCGTCCCGATATTGCGGCAGCAGGCCTTGCTGTACCGCCAATCCGGCGACTTGAACCCCTTGCATGTCGATCCGGTGGCGGCGCGGGCCGCCGGATTCCGCGAGCCGATCCTGCATGGCCTCTGCACCTTCGGTATCTGCCAAAGGGCCGTGCTTTCCGAATGGTGCGACTTTGCGCCGG
>JBDUBN010000371.1:0-3106 GCA_040004085.1 Novosphingobium sp. | reverse complement strand
CCGGCTGGACGATACCGTGATCATCGAAAGCACCGCCGAGGAACTGCGCGCCGCAAGTTGCCGCATGTTCCAGCGGGCTTTTCGCGGCGACACCCTTTTAACTGAAGCCCGCCTCCGCATCGGCTTTGTTGGCCCCGATGGTCGCGCGCGGCGTCAACCTGCTGCGTGGCGCACTGCATTTGCCGCGATTGCCCCGCGATCAGCGGAAAACTCGATTATGGAAACCGAATAACCATGCTGCACCCCATGTCTTCCACCGGCCCGGCTCATCTCGATCCGCTCAAGCTGTTCCTTGATGCCGATATCGTCGTGCAAGTGGTGATGGCCGGGCTGATTCTGGCGAGTGTCGCCGTTTGGACCATCGCTATCGCCTTCAGCTTGCGCCTGGCGCGGCTAAACCGGCGCAACCGTCAGTTTGAGACCGAATTCTGGCAGGCCAGCGATCTTGAGGCGTTCCATGCCGAAAATGGCAAGGGCGATGTTCCCGTCGCGCGCGTCGCCGGGGCGGCTTTGGGTGAATGGCGGCGGTCAGCGACGCTCAAGCGCCCCGACCGAGAGGGCGTGCGCCAGCGTGTTTCCACCGTGATGGGCGCGGTGGTTGAAGACGAGGCTGACCGGCTGGCCGCGCGGCTTACGTTTCTGGCCACCGTGGGTTCGGTCGCGCCGTTTGTCGGCCTGTTCGGCACGGTCTGGGGCATCATGAACAGCTTTTTCCAGATCGGACTGCAGCAGAATTCGTCGCTGGCGGTGGTCGCGCCCGGCATTTCGGAAGCACTGTTCGCCACCGCCATCGGCTTGTTTGCGGCCATCCCGGCGGTGATCGCCTATAACCGGTTCAGCCACAAGGTGAACGCCTTTGAAGGCCGGTTGCAGCGCTTTGCCGACCGTTTCCACGCCACGCTCAGCCGCGAGCTGGAGGCGGAATAATGGCGATGGGCCAAGCAGGTGGCGGAGGATCGCGGCGTCGTTCCAGACGCGGAGGACGCGGCCCGATGGCGGAGATCAACGTCACCCCGCTGGTCGACGTGATGCTGGTGCTACTGATTATTTTCATGGTCACCGCCCCGCTGATGACCGCCGGGGTGCCTGTGAAGCTGCCCGACAGCAACGCCAATGCTTTGCCGCAGGAGCAGCGTCAGGTGACGATCAGCATGACCGCCGATAGCCGGACGTATATCGATAATACCGAGCTTGCCCCCGGTGAGTTGCCGGACAGGCTGGGTGCTTTGGTGGCCGCTGCGGGCGGTCAGGAGCCGCCGCTGGTCACCCTGCGCGCTGACCGTACGTTACCCTATGGCAACGTCATGGCGGTGATGGGCGAGCTGAACCATTCGGGGTTCAAATCGATCTCGCTGGTCACCAGCGGTTCAGTTTCGGCCCCATAGGCTACGAATTGATGGTTCAACCGCGCATCCGTATTGAGGACTCCGCCGCGCTGGTACTGGCGGTGCTGGTGCATGCCGGGCTGTTTGCGTGGTTGGTGCTGGCTCCTCAGCCCAAGCCCGTGGCCGAGCCTGAGCGCATGACGGTGACGCTGTCGGACGAGGTTGGCCTGAAGGAAGCGTCAACTGCGCAAAAGGCCGAAGCGGCAGCAGCCACCGCGCCTGAACTATCGGAGCAGCCGTCGCCCGAACCCGCTCCCCAGCCTAAACCGATGCCGCGTGTTGAGCCGTCGCCGTTGCCGCTTTCCGTGGCCAAATTGCCGCCGGTGCCAGCGCCAAAGCCCATTCCAGCGCCTGCCAAACTGGTTGCGGCTAAGCCAGCCCCCGCAAAGCCGACACCAACCAAATCCTCCGCTTTTGCGTCCGCTTTCGCCACACCTCTAAAAAAACCGGCGGCAGGAGCCAGCAAATTCGATGCCGCTTTCCACAAGGGCACCACCGATCCCAAGGCCCACGGCCCCGCCCCGGTTCAGGCGGCTGCTGTGATTGGCCCAGCAGTGCAATCAGAATTGGTCGGCACAATCTCGCGCCAGTTGAAGCCGCGCTGGGTTGCGCCGCAGGGTGCCGATGCGGAAAAGCTGGTGACCGTGCTGGCTTGGTCGCTGAACAAGGACGGCAGTCTGGCTGGATCGCCCACGGTCGTGCGGCAGGAAGGCATCAACGATGCCAACCGCCCGCAATCCGCGCGCCATGCCGAGCAGGCAATCCGCGCCGTAGAACTGGCCGCGCCGTTCGCTTTGCCGCCTGAATACTTCAGCGCGTGGAAGCGCGTTTCATCGTTCCGCTTTGACAGGAAATTGTCGCAATGATCGCCAGAGCCCTTGTCCTGTTCGCGCTCGCCTTCTCCGCTCCCGTGGTGGCGCAAGGCGTTCCCGACGCTCCTCCGCCAGTTCCCGCCGGCACTCCCGCAGCCGAGGAGGGCGGACTGACCGGCACCGTTTCCGACGACAGCGATTGGCAGGATCTGGGCATCGCCATTCCGGCTTTTCCGACCGACACCGATGTCAGCACACAGGCCAGTACCGGCACTACTGCCGCCACCGGCCGCGCGCTGGCGCAAGTGATCACGGCTGACCTCAAGAACAATGGCCTGTTTAAACCCACCGGTCCCGATGCGCTCCCCGCGCCCAGCTTCGCGCAAGTCACCGCGCCCGATTTCGCGGGCTGGAAGGCGCGCAGCACCGAAATGCTGGTGCACGGCTATGTGCGCGGCAACACGGACGGCAGTTTGGTTGTCGGGTGCTATCTTTACGACGTTGCGTTGGGCCAACAATTGGCCAAGGGCGGCTGGGTTGTCGGGCCGCAAGACTGGCGGCGGGCGGCGCACAAATGCTCCGATCTGGTCTACTCGCGGCTGTCGGGTGAAAGCCCGTTCTTTGACAGCAAAATCGCCTATATCGCCGAAACCGGACCCAAGGCGCACCGCATGAAGCGGCTGGCGATCATGGATTCGGACGGGGCCAACCACCGCTTTATCACCACCGGCCAGGCCATCGCGCTCACCCCGCGCTATTCACCGGACTACCGCCAGATCGTCTACCTCAGCTACCTGAACGGCAATCCGCGCATCTATATCTATGACCTGGAGCGCGGTAGTCAGCGACTGGTGACGCAAAGCCGCAACCCGACATTTTCCCCGCGCTGGTCGCCCGATGGCAAGTCGA
>JBDUBN010000370.1:0-3106 GCA_040004085.1 Novosphingobium sp. | reverse complement strand
CATCGCACTATGTCCACGACGACGCGCCGGAAACCTTCGCGCGGCTGGTGGAAGGTTTCCTTGCCGGTCTCAAGGCCGGCCAGGCTGCGTCTTGCCAACAGGATATCTCACGATGAGCGAACGGACAGCCCCCTTGGAAGCATTGACAACCCTGCTTGGAGCCGATGTGCTGCTCGACAGTCTGTATGACGGGGGCGCCCGGATCTGCTTCGCCAATCCGGGCACGACCGAACTCAGTATGGTCAGCGCTCTGGCGCGCGACGGGCGCATCCGCTGCGTCTTGAGCCTGTTCGAAGGCGTCTGCACCGGCGCGGCCGACGGCTATGCCCGCGTCTCAGGCCAGGTGCCGCTGACGCTGCTGCACCTCGGCCCGGGTTTTGCCAACGGCATCGCCAATCTTCACAACGCGCGGCGCGCGGGATCGCGGATCGTGAACTTGATCGGCGATCACGCCACCTGGCATTTGCCCTATGATGCACCGCTGACTTCGGACATCCGCTCGTTGGCCAGCCCCGTCTCGCGCGAGGTGATCTACCTTGCGGATGCAGCTGCTATCGCACCGGGTGTTGGCCGGGCCTTCGCCGCAACCAATTTGGCCGAAGGCGGTGTGGCGACGATAATCTTCCCGACCGACACGGTCGATGCGCCCGCGCCGACCGATGCGGCGGTAGTTAGCGAGGTGCCCTATTGCCCGATGCCGGTCACCGAGTTGGCGCTTGGGGCGGCGGCGCAAACCCTGGCGCAGCCGGGTGAGACGATCGTCCTGCTTGGCGGCAGCGCTCTGACCGTAGCGGGAATTCGCGCCGGGGCCAGGCTTGCCGCGCACCTGGGCGGCCGGCTGCTGATGGAACCCTATCCGCCGATCGTCACGCTTGGCGGGGATCTGCCGCAGGTTGAACGGCAAGCCTATTTCCCCGACGATGTGATTGCACAGATGGGCGCGGCGCGGGTTGTGCTGGCTGGGGCGCGGATGCCCATCAGTTATTTCGGCTACGAAGGCTATCCCAGCCAGCTGGTGGCAGAGAGTCGTCTGGTGAGACTGGCGGAACCGGGCGAGGACGCGGTTGCGGCGCTGGATGCCCTTTCCGCCCGGCTCGGTGCTGGCACTGCGCCCCAGGTCGCTAGTCACGAGCCGGTCAGCAGTTCGCAAAACAACGCGGCGCTCTCGCCAGCTTCGGTAGTAGAGGAACTGTTGGCCCAATTGCCCGAGGATGCGATCATCTCGCTCGAAGGCTCCACGCTTGGTGGACCATGGTTGCGCAATGCGCATCGCGCCAGGCGACACCGCGTGATGACCAACACCGGCGGCGCGATCGGACAAGGCCTGCCTTGCGCGGTTGGCGCGGCCCTGGCCGCGCCCGAGGCACGGGTGGTTTCACTCCAGTCCGACGGTAGTGCGCAATACACCCTCCAATCCTTGTGGACTATGGCGCACGAAGGGTTGAAAGTGACCGTGATCATCGCGGCAAATCACCGGTATGCAATCCTTCAGACCGAATTGAGTCGCGCCTCGGCGCCGCTGGACGATGAAGTGATTGCCAACCTGACCAGGCTCGACAAGCCACGGGTCGATTGGGTAGCTTTGGCTCGTGGCTATGGTGTCGAGGCGGTGCGTGTCACGACCGGTTCAGAACTTTCGTCGGCGCTACAGCAAGGCCTGGCATTTGACGGGCCATTCCTGATCCAGGCGGAACTGCCGTGACGACCCAAATTCCCGTTGCCCAGTCCCCGGTTGCGATCCTGACCGGTGGCAGCGGCGGGCTTGTGCCTGGCATTGCAGGAGAACTCGCACAGGCTGGCTTCGACATCGTGTTGACGGCGCGGGGCTGCGAGGCGCTGCAAGCTACAGCGGACTGGCTGGCTGCCCAGACTGGAGCCGAGGTGGTGGCCATTACTTCGGATGCCCGTGACGCCGCCTCGACCCGTGCACTCGCAGACCAAGTGCTGGAACGGTTTGGTCGGATCGACGCACTGGTCAATGGCGCGGCCGCTTCGACCCCGATCGGAGGGTCGATCGAAGAGGTCGATGTCGATGCGCTGATCGCGGATATCGACGTCAAAGTCGGTGGGTACTTGCGCTATGCCCAGGCCGTGGTTCCCGCGATGAAGCGGGCCGGGGGAGGGCACATCATCAATATCGGCGGACTGACCGGCCGGTCGAGCGACACGCTGAGCGGACTGCGCAATGCGGCAGTCTCGCACCTGACCAAGGTTCTGTCCGATCAGCTCGGACCCTTCGGAATTTCGGTAAACGCCGTTCACCCCGGGATTGTGCAGACCCCGCACCTTGAAGAGCTGTTTGCCGAAATGGCCAATGAAGGCGGCAAGACTGCCAAAGACATCGAGGCTGAGTTCCTCGAGCAAATCCCAACGGGCAAACTTCTGGTGCCCGCGCAAGTGGGTCGGATGGTCGCGTTCCTGGCTGAAGCGAAGGATGCGGCGATTACCGGACAGTCTCTGACCGTCGATGGCGGCTACTCGCGCGGAATATTTCTTTAGGACGATGGGAATAGCGATGCATAGCGAATCTGGGCAGAGCGAAACAGGAAAAGCCGCGACCAGGTATCCGCTTTCGATGCGGATCCTGCACTGGGCTCGTGCCACAATCATTTTTGGCCTGATCTGGTCGGGCTGGTACATGACCAGCCTGCCCGAAACGACCCCGATAGCAACTTTCGACCTGTTCTATCCCAACCACAAGCAGTTCGGCGTGCTGGTGTGGCTGCTTGCCCTCGTTCACCTGACCATTCGCTGGCGAAACCGCTCGATCTTGCCGCAAACACCGGCTGCTCTGACTGGTTGGGAAAAGACGCTTTCGCACCTGGTGCACCGGCTGATCATCGCGCTGACTGTGCTGATGCCGCTGCTTGGCTATTCAATGTCGTCAAGCTTCACGCAAAGTGACGGAGTGCCGTTCTTCTTCTTCGGTCAGCTGCCCGAACTTTTGCCCAAGAATGACAACGCCTTTGCGGTGTTCCAGGCGCTGCACAAATACGGTGGCTATACCCTGCTTGGCCTGATCGTACTGCACGTGGCCGGAGCGATCAAGCATCGCCTGCAGGACAAGGGCGGCGAAACCGACGTATTGCCGCGGATGTTTTGATCC
>JBDUBN010000369.1:0-3109 GCA_040004085.1 Novosphingobium sp. | reverse complement strand
ATCCACCAGCAGATCGTCATCGCCCGCGACAGCCAAAAGGGCATCGTGCTGGGCAAGGGCGGCTCAAAACTGAAAGCCATCGGCGAGGCCGCACGCAAGGAACTGGCCGAACTGCTTGGCGTGAAAGTCCACCTGTTCCTGCACGTCAAGGTCGAGGAAAACTGGGCCGAGAGCAAGGAAATCTACGAAGAAATCGGGCTGGAATGGGTAAAATGAAGCGGCGGATTGCCCTTGCCGCCATAGCCACCACGCTGTTGAGCGGCTGTGCCGGTTCGGCGACCGGCGTGCAGTCTGCGCTGCCGCCCGGCGCGCGTTACGTGGCGATGGGCAGTTCTTATGCCGCCGGACCGGGGCTCAGTCCGCCCAAGCCCGGCACCCCAGCACGCTGTGCGCGTAGCCCGCTGAACTATGCGACTTTGCTGGCGGCGCGGCTGAACCTCGATCTGGTCGACGCCTCATGCAGCGGCGCAACGAGCGCGCATATCCTTGGCCCGTGGAACGAACTATCTGCGCAGATTGATGCCGTGACGCCAGACACCCGGCTGGTTACGGTAACAATCGGCGGCAATGACGTAGGGTTTGTGATGAATCTGCATATCGGATCATGCTCGGTCGCGTCATCTGACAAGCCCTGCCCCGCCTTGCGCCTGCCGAGCGAGTCCGACTGGACCAAGCTTGAGTCAAACCTGCGCACCATTGCCCGGCAGGTTCACGCACGCGCTCCGGCGGCACGGCTCCTGTTTGTCGATTACGTCACCCTGCTGCCGAAACACGGTAGTTGCGCCGCCGCTCCGCTCTCACCTGATAGCGCCGAGGCGGTCGGTTCGCTGGGCAAGCGGTTGGGCGCACTCACCGCCAGAGTGGCTCGTGACGAACACGCAGGCTTGCTCCCCGCCGGTGCCTTGTCGCGGCACCACACCCCTTGCGATGTGCAGCCGTGGAGCGTCGGAATTCCGGGCAGCGCACCGGGCGCGCCGTGGCATCCAAACGCTGCAGGTCACGCCGCAATTGCCGAAGCGCTGGGACAATACCTCACCAAGCGCTGACGGCTAGCGCAGTTTGGCGACCGCGATGCTGTCGGCCTTGGCGCGCTCCTTAGTCGATTCTTCAGTTCGGTTGAGCGCCTTGGCGATCGCTTTCAGGCCCATACCCTTGGCCGCCAGAGTGCGCAGCTTTTGCAGCTCCTCTGGTTTCCACGGCTGGCGGTGACGTTCAAATTTTTCGCTCATCAGAACGGCACGTCGTCGTCGGCCAACTCGGTAACCGCGACGGGTGCGGCTTTTCCGGCAGCAACCTTCTTTGGTGCAGCCTTCTTTGGCGCGGCCTTTTTGGCAGCGGGCTTCTTCTTGGCGGGAGCCTTCTTCTCGGCCCCGTCAGCGGAGGCCTTCTTGGCCGGTGCCTTCTTCTTTGCGCCCCGGCCCTTGGTTACTGGCCCCTTGGCCGCCTTTTCGGTGATCAACACCGCCGCTTCCTCAGCGGTCAAACTCTCAGGCTGCTTATCGCGCGGCAGGGTGGCGTTGGTAGTGCCGTCAGTGACGTAAGGCCCATACCGGCCCGCCATCAACTTGATCTCGCCGCCTGATTCGGGATGCTGACCGAACACCTTGAGCGGTTCCGCCGCCGCCCGCGCACCGCGCCCGCCGCCAGCCGCCGCTTCGGCCAGCTTGACCACCGCCGCGTTCATGCCGGTTTCAAAGATTTCCGCCGTGCCGCGCAATTTGGCGTATTTGCCCTGATGCGCCAGATATGGCCCATAACGGCCAAGGCTGGCGGTAATCGGCTCGCCTGATTCGGGATGCAGGCCAACCGTGCGCGGCAGGCTGAGCAGCTTTACCGCCCAGTCTAGGTCAAGAGCGCCCCCCAAAGACTCAAGAATGTCCTTCGGGATCGATGACCGCTTGGCCTCCTTGCCCTCACCCAACTGGATGTACGGACCAAAACGCCCCACCTTGCGGCTGATTTCCTCGCCAGTTTCGGGATGCTTGCCAAGCTCGCCATCCGCGCCGTCTTCTGACGAACCGCCGGGCTGAGCGAACTTGCGGGTGAACTTGCACTCCGGATAGTTCGAGCAGGCAACAAACGCCCCGAACCGTCCGCCGCGCAAGCTGAGCCGCCCGACAGCGCACTTCGGACAGACACGCGGATCGGTGCCGTCTTCCGTCGGCGGGAACAGATAGTCGGACAGAAACTCGTCAAGCGCCTCGGTCACTTCCGAGGGCTTTTGCAGCATTACCTCGTCCGACTTGGGCTTGAAGTCCTTCCAGAAGCCTTCCAGCACGGTCTTCCACGCGGCGCGGCCACCGGACACTTCGTCCAGTTCATCCTCCATGCCAGAGGTGAATTCATAGGCGACATAACGCGGGAAAAACCGTTCGAGAAACGCTGTGAGCAGTCGCCCGGATTCCTCTGCGAAGAAACGGTTTTTCTCGATCCGAACATAGTTCCGATCTTTCAGAACCTGCAATGTCGAGGCATATGTCGACGGGCGGCCAATGCCCAATTCTTCCAGCCGCTTGACCAGACTCGCTTCGGAAAAGCGCGGCGGCGGTTGGGTGAAGTGTTGATCGGCCTCGACACCCTTTTTAGCGGGCAGATCGCCCTTGTTCATCATCGGCAACAGGCCGGATTCGTCGTCTTCGGCGTCGGGCTTGTTATCCTTGCTTTCCTCATAAACCGCAAGGAAACCGGGGAATTTCACGACCTGACCGGTGGCGCGCAGCTCATGCTGGCCGGTGCCGTCGCGCAACGTTACGCTGGTGCGTTCCAGACTGGCCGAGGCCATCTGGCTGGCCAGCGCGCGCTTCCACACCAGTTCATACAGCCGCGCTTCATCGCCCGAACCATAGCGGTCCTTGCTGAAATCGGTCGGCCGGATTGCTTCATGTGCTTCCTGAGCATTCTTGGCCTTAGTCTCGTAATGCCTGGGTTTTTCGGGCAAGTAATGTCCCGAATAGCGGGTATTGATGGCGGCGCGCGCTTCCTGAATGGCCGACGGGTCCATCTGCACGCCATCGGTTCGCATATAGGTGATCGCGCCTGCCTCATACAGGTTCTGCGCCACGCGCATGGTGTGGCTGGCGGAAAAGCCCAGCTTGCGCGCGGCTTCCTG